>JADHTX010000059.1 GCA_016784875.1 Methylobacter sp. | reverse complement strand
TATAACACCAGCCAATGCCGCACTAGCTCCACATAAATGCACTACACCGGAACCGGCAAAATCATAAAAACCCAGTACGTCCAGAAAACCGCCACCCCATTTCCAGAAGCCTTGAATCGGATAAATAAAACCGGTCATGACGATTGAAAACACCAGGAAAGACCAAAGTTTCATACGCTCGGCAACAGCTCCGGAGACTATGGACATCGCTGTTGCAACAAAAACGACCTGAAAGAAGAAATCAGCCATTTTTGAATAAACCGTATTATTACCGTCATCTGCATCGCTATTTACAGAAATGACATCAGCTGCGACATTATCGGTGCTGCTCAGCAAAAAATCGATCCCAGGCCAAATGCTGTTGACTGCCTCAGCTGGATACATCATGTTGTAGCCGCATAACATATACATAATGCAAGCAATTGCATATAGAGCAACATTCTTGGTAAGAATTTCTGTGGTATTTTTGGCTCTAACCAACCCCGCTTCCAACATGGCAAAACCCGCTGCCATCCACATAACAAAAGCACCGCTCATTAATAAATAAAAAGTGTCTAATGCGTAGCTTAATTCTATTATTTTGTCCACTAGTCTATCCTCATCATTATGCGTTTTTATAGGGCTTCTTCGCCGGTTTCCCCGGTTCGAATCCGGACAACTTGCTCTAAATTAGTAACAAAAATTTTACCGTCGCCTATTTTGCTGGTATTGGCCGCCTTGGTAATGGCCTCTACAGCCTGATCCAACATTCCGTCAGCTACCGCCACTTCAATTTTGGCTTTGGGTAAAAAATCAACGACATACTCAGCGCCGCGGTATAGCTCGGTATGTCCTTTTTGACGACCAAAGCCCTTTACTTCAGTTACAGTTACACCAGAAACCCCTATATCTGAAAGTGCCTCACGGACATCATCCAGTTTGAAGGGTTTAACAATAGCGGTTATCAGTTTCATGCTAAGACCTCTTGTTTAAAGTTATATTTCAGTTTTGAACAAAGCACATAACATGCCAAACAAAAATCGCTATAAAACCCTAGGATCTACCTTAAATATATAAAGCCACTTTTAATTATTTCGCACCACATTGACTCAATATTTTCTTTTTAAGCACCAAAACAGCGCTTGACCTTAATAAACGATATTTCTTAATCCATTTACTAAAAATAAAGCTCTTTGAAAAAATTTTCCTGGTCTCCGCCTGACTAAGACATAGAAAGATTTTCCAGTAAAGAACGCACCACAACCGGTCTTTTTTTCTATTTTTCGCTCTATTTTGGATCAAAAATATCGATAATTGCGACCAATAATATCGACTTATTTTCCACGAGCATTGATTTTAGCTATAATCGCTAAAGTTGGCCCTAAAATTGCTTTAGAAACACAAGACTGTCTTAATAATACAACAATTTGTCTTATAAACAACAGTGCGTTACTCTGTATTGGAATTAGTCCGTTTCTTGTTGATTAATTGCAAAATCGAGCCTCGCTCACTGTATTACAGTTCCCCAGCAGTTTTTACAACCAATTATTTAAGGGCATACTTATGAAATCTCATTTAAGCAAAAATTCAGTTTTGCAACTCACTCTGTGTAGCGCAGTCCTCTGTTCCACACTGGCGCAAGCCGATGACAAAGGCGCAATAGAAAGCCTAACAGGATTTAATATTAATGAAACAGCACCTTTAAAAGATCTGGGTATCAATGTAGGCGGTTGGGTTTCATCAGGTGTTTCCGGCAATCCTGACTCCCCGGAAGATGGCTACAATGGACCAGTAACCTTTGGCGATCGCGCAAACGAATTCAATATGCAACAATTGAACGGCTATATCGAAAAAGCCGTAGATACCGAAGCAAAAAAATGGGATTTAGGTTTCCGCGCCGATATTTTGTATGGCACGGATGCTCGCTTCACAACACAAGCTAACTTCGATAATAGACTAATCAGGGATAGCACTACCCGTTTTTATAAGCTGGCATTTCCACAAGTCTATGCCACGGTGTTTGCTCCAATTGGTAACGGTCTGACCACAAAAATCGGACACTTTTACACTATCATCGGCAATGAAGTGGTTACCGCACCGGATAACTTCTTCTTCTCGCATGCTTATACTATGCAATATGGCGAACCGTTCACCCACACAGGGATAATATCTTCATACCCGGTTAACGACAACATCAGCCTGACCGGCGGTGTTGTTTCAGGATGGGACTCTTTCTTCCAGGAACCGGCTAACTTTCTGGGCGGCGTTACCTATACTACCGACGACCAAAAGACTTCTTTAGCATTTTCTATGATCACCGGAGATGTAGCGAAACTGGATAAGCACAACCGAACCATGTATAGCGTCGTATTAAGCCATGACATTACCGACACTCTTCACTACAAATTGCAA
Organism: Methylobacter sp.; assembly: GCA_016784875.1. GTDB lineage: Bacteria > Pseudomonadota > Gammaproteobacteria > Methylococcales > Methylomonadaceae > Methylobacter_A. Next base: position 11,195 of record JADHTX010000059.1, on the reverse strand, counting down.
CATGATTTAGGCATAGAAGAAAAATCGGCAGCTGCAAACGCAGCCAAATGGTATGGCATTAACCAGTATTTAACTTATGACATCAATGACAAAATGGGTGCAGGCCTTCGTCTTGAATGGTTCCGAGACGAAGACGGCGCTCGAGTAGGCGCCATTGGTAATGGCAACACTATGCCCGGCGGTCAAAATCATTACTTGGCGGCAACAGCAGGCTTAAACTACTCGCCAATTTCCTGGTTAACTTTGCGACCTGAAGTCAGATACGACCATTCAACTAAAAGCAATGCGTATAACGGCGGCTTAAGCAATGATCAGCTGTTGATTTCAGCGGACGCCACAGTTCGATTCTAAATCCTTTTTTCTTGACATAAATTCGGCGCACAAGGATGTGTACCGAATCCCCCAGTATAGCGCTCATTCAGAGCGCTTTTTTTTTAGTAGCTAATCCGGCAAAAAAAATGGTATCGTTACGCCGTTTGGCATAAAACACTGATTCCATATAACCCATCTTTAGGAGACAAAATAAATGTCTGCAGCAAAAGTACTTAAATTAATCAAAGAAAACGACGTAAAGTTCGTCGATTTTCGTTTTTGTGACACCCGCGGTAAAGAGCAACATGTAACCTTCCCTGCTCATTCGATCGACGAAGACACCTTTGAAGAAGGCAATATGTTTGATGGCTCATCAGTCGCTGGCTGGAAAGGCATCAATGAATCAGACATGATTTTAATGCCCGATCCGTCTACAGCGGTTATGGATCCATTCTTTGATGACAACACCTTAATCTTGCGTTGCGACATCATTGAGCCAAACAACATGCAAGGTTACGAACGAGACCCACGCTCTATCGCTAAACGTGCCGAAGCCTATTTAAAATCAACCGGCATTGCAGACACTGCATTCTTCGGCCCTGAAAACGAATTCTTTATCTTTGACGACGTTCGCTGGGGCACCGATATGAGCGGCTCTTTCTATAAAGTCGATTCGGAAGAAGCAGGCTGGAATTCTGAAAAAGTTTATCCAGACGGCAACACCGGTCACCGCCCTAGCGTTAAAGGCGGCTATTTCCCAGTACCACCGGTCGATTCATTTCAGGACATGCGTTCTGCGATGTGCTTAACCCTGGAAGACATGGGCATGACCACTGAAGTTCATCATCACGAAGTTGCCACAGCCGGTCAATGCGAAATCGGCGTAAAATTCAACACTCTCGTTAAAAAAGCCGACGAAGTTTTGGAATTAAAATATGTCGTAGCCAACATAGCTCACGCTTACGGCAAAACAGCAACATTTATGCCTAAACCTTTAGTTGGCGACAACGGCAGCGGCATGCACGTACACCAATCTTTATCTAAAGACGGCGTTAACCTGTTCACCGGCGATTTGTACGGCGGCCTGTCCGAAACCGCACTGTTTTATATCGGCGGCATCATCAAACACGCTAAAGCAATAAACGCTTTCGCCAACGCATCAACCAACAGCTACAAGCGTCTGGTTCCAGGATTTGAAGCACCCGTTATGCTGGCTTACTCTGCACGTAACCGCTCTGCTTCCATCCGCATTCCTTTTGTCAATAATCCAAAGGGCCGTCGTATAGAAGTTCGTTTCCCTGATTCAACTGCAAACCCTTATCTGGCATTTTCTGCCATGATGATGGCTGGTCTGGACGGCATCCAAAACAAAATCCATCCTGGCGATGCCATGGATAAAGATTTGTACGACTTACCTGCCGAAGAAGCAAAAAACATCCCGCAAGTATGTCACTCATTCGACCAAGCATTAGATGCGCTGGATAATGATCGTGAATTCTTGACACGCGGGGGTGTTTTCACTGACGACGCAATTGACGGTTACATTGCTCTGAAAATGGAAGAAGTTACTCGAATTCGTATGAGTACACACCCTGTTGAATACGATATGTATTACAGCTTATAAGCAGAAATAAACCCATCCCAGCATTAGCGAGGATGGGGGCTTTTATCTCATTAAAACAAAAAAAACGTCCCGCAATGGGGCGTTTTTTTTGCCAAAAACCTCCTCATAGAATCTCAATGCCCTGCCATCCATAGAAAAATTTAATTGTCAGAACACCAGTTATACTTACCCAACGCCTAAGTATTTAGCGATATACCGATGATTAGCCATTTAGCTTAAAGTGTCGCTATGGAGAGCATCCACTTGCGGCGAGGCTTAAAAGAATGACATCAGGGGAATTAGCAACACAAGCATGGCTCTTATATCAGAAATTAATTGATCTTGATCTTGAAAGGGATCGTCGATATCGTGAGCGGCGAAATCGCAAAGACCTGGAACTGACTACCGGATACTCAGGCAGACGCAACATTAAACGCAAAACCAGACTGTATCTTCTATCCCAACGAGCTTATAAAAGATATAAACGACGATTAGAAGCCTGTTTACGTTAAGACTATAGAGACGCACAGTCAGTAGGTTTTCCTGGATGAACAAATGTAAATTTTAAATATGACAACATCACCTTTATGACACTACAGCCAAAAACAATACCTTCGCCAATTTGAATTCCGAATGGAATTTAACGAAAATAAAACAGATATATTGCTGTAAAATCAATGAGTTAAATAACTCAAACACATAGCTAGGCTGATCCTATGCGCTTGACTAAGGCACTGAAAAACAGACTCAATTTATATAAAACAGCAGGCATTGGCAAAAAAAATGCTCTCCAAATTTATTGGAGAGCATTATAAAACGACCTAGGAGGGCCAGAAGGATATAAAAAATTCAAATAATCGGCTAACAACTAGAATTAGCCGCAATAATCTCATAGATATGCCAACCAGTAAATCCGTGCAACTACCTACAAACACAGTATTTTTTGCACTCCAACTATAAATACCCCTACTCCCTCCATTTCATTTTTATGCTTTTAAACCATGCCTGAAACCAGGCTGATCGTTTTTTCATATCCTAATCCTACCCCCCTCCCCGGCTTATGTTTTCAAAAGACGCCAGAGACGGTAAAACTATTTCCTCAATCAAGTCCCATACCACAAGAACAAAAATACGCTGAAATTCAAATCCAATTATGCCCCCTGACACAAGAGCATTTCTACCAAATTGCAAACACTGTCTCTTTTAGAGGATAATATGCGGCTACGCATAGCTTGACTATGCTTTCGATTGACCCTGTAACTCGTCATACGCTCGATATAGAGCCGGTATGCAAGCTTTGGAATACGTTATGAAAAAGACCATGTACGAAAAAATCTGGGACAGCCACCTTGTCGTCGATGAGGCAGGACAGGCTCCCTTGCTTTATGTTGACCGGCATCTGATGCATGAAGTCACCAGCCCACAAGCCTTTGAAGGCCTGCGTTTGTCCGGTCGTAAGGTGCGCAATCCGCACAGTATTCTTGCTACCATGGATCACTGCGTACCGACCAAAAATCGCGACCTGCCTATTGCCGACCCCATCGCCAAAAAACAGATCGAAACCATGGCTGAAAACTGTAGAGTGAACGGCTTGAAGCTATACGACATGACCGACCCGAATAACGGCGTGATTCATGTGGTCGTACCTGAACACGGTTTCGTCCATCCCGGCATGGTGGTTGTTTGCGGCGACAGCCATACGGCAACGCATGGCGCTTTCGGCGCACTGGCTTTCGGCATCGGCACTTCCGAGGTCGAGCATGTAATGGCGACCCAAACGCTGCCGCAAAAAAAATCCAAAACTATGCAGGTGATAGTCAATGGCGAGCTATCCAAATACGCTTCTGCGAAAGATATTGCCTTGGCAATTACCGGCAAAATCGGCACAGCAGGCGGTACCGGTTATGTGATTGAATATACCGGCTCTGCAATCAGAGAACTGTCGATGGAAGGTCGGATGACGCTGTGCAATATGGCGATTGAAGCCGGAGCCAGAGCCGGTTTGGTTGCTCCCGACGAAAAAACCTACGAATATCTTAAAGGCCGCGAGTTTGCACCATCCGGCCAATACTGGGATCAGGCATTGGCTTACTGGAAGAGCCTGCCTAGCGATGAAGGCGCGTTGTTTGATGCAACCGTTACGCTTGAGGCTGCCGATATTGCGCCGCAAGTTTCCTGGGGAACGTCGCCTGAACAAGTTACGGGTGTCGATGGCGTGGTACCAGCACCGGAAAGCTTTACCGACGAAATAAAACGCCAAGCCTGTGAAAACGCCTTGGCCTATATGGGTTTGACGCCGAACACCAAAATCACCGACATTGCGATAGACCTTGTTTTTATCGGCTCTTGCACCAATGGTCGTATAGAAGATTTTAGAATCGCCGCCGAAATGGCAAAAGGCACCAAAGTTGCCAATGGCGTAACGGCAATTGCAGTGCCCGGCTCTTATCACGTCAAGCAACAAGCTGAAGACGAAGGTCTGGATAAAATCTTTATCGATGCCGGTTGGGAGTGGCGCGACCCCGGATGCTCGATGTGTCTGGCAATGAATGGCGATGAATTAACTAAAGGCCAACGCAGCGCATCGACTTCAAACCGCAATTTTGAGGGACGTCAAGGCAAAGGCGGACGCACGCATCTGGTTTCGCCCGCAATGGCAGCGGCCGCAGCAGCGGCAGGTCATTTTGTCGATATTCGCAAATTATAAAGATCGGAAGAAATTATGGAACCGTACAAAAAACATGAAAGCATCGCGGCATTGCTAAATCGCAGCAACGTCGATACCGACCAAATCATCCCCAAACAGTTCTTAAAAAAAGTGGAACGCAGCGGTTTTGGTCAGCACCTTTTTCACGATTGGCGTTTTAATGACGACGGCAGTGATAACGCGGAATTCGAGCTGAATAAGCCTGCATTCAAAGGTGCAAAAATCCTGGTTGCCGGCGACAATTTCGGTTGCGGATCGTCACGGGAACACGCCCCTTGGGCGATTGCCGATTATGGTTTTAATACCATTATATCCACCAGCTATGCCGATATTTTTTACAACAACTGTTTTAAAAACGGCATCCTGGCGATCAGAGTCGATAAAGAGCAGCTGGATAAATTGATGTCCGAAATTGCCGCTAATGAAGGAGTGCGCTTTGTCGTTGACCTTGAAAATCAGCAGATTACTACGCCCGGCGGCAATGGCTTCAGTTTTGAGATCGACCCGTTCCGCAAGAGCAATCTGTTAAGCGGACTGGACGACATCGGCTTGACCTTAAAGCATGTCGATAAAATCGATCAATATGAACAGCAGCATAAGAAAAACTATCCTTGGCTTTGGGCTTAAGCATTATTTTTGCGGATTGGGTCGGTTGTTACCAACCCAATCCAAGTCGTTTGCAGAGCTATATTTAATGATCGACCGGATTAGTAAATATGCAAGAAAAAATCATTAAGAACATAAGCTCAAAAATCCCAGATCTTAATAAAATTAAAGATCTCGAAACTCTGAAGTCTTTTGGCAGTTATACCGAAGTAAAATCTAGAGTTGAAAAAAGAATCGGCGTTCCTCTCAAAACTAACAGTTGGAAGCAACTATTAAAAAGGATTAATGACTTATCGCTTATAGTGAACAACAATATTGAGCAATTGATTTTTCTTCTTGACGAAAACAAACATCTTAAAGAACTCGGTCCATTCCTCGAAGCGAAGAAAAAAATATCTACACTGTTAGAATTTCATATCACGGCAAGTGGTTGGAAGCAATTGGAAAGAAACCTAAAATCCATCGTTGTGGCGTTTAGAAATCCCGATACGATTGATCCATCGGCAATTTTTGAGCAAAATAAAATCAGAAATTTCATCCATAGCTCTAGGTTGGAAGGCATACAAATGAGTGACACGTTAGCTTTAAAGATGACTGATGCACCTGATAAATACCGGACAAAGCAATAATATGGATAAATACGATGTCGGCAATGACCATTATTGTTATCCGAATACGACAGTTTTAAAAAATAAGCTAGGGATAACCGACGAGAAGATTTTCGAGGAAGCGGAGCGAAAGAAAACAGAAACATCAATTCGTGATATTAAAGCTTCTAAACCGCCGTTCCATTTGGAGTATCTTCAACGTATTCATGGCACTTTGTTTTCCGAGTTATACGATTGGGCAGGACAAATTCGTGATGTAAATATTTCAAAAGCCGGCACATCATTTTGTATTGCTTCCCGCATCATTCCAGAGATTGGGAAGTTATTCAAGAAATTGGAAGATGACAATTATTTACAAAATCTTTCATATAATGACTTTGTAATGAAACTTGCAGAGTACTACGCTGAATTTAACATGATACATCCCTTTCGAGAGGGCAATGGGCGCGTTCAACGTTTGTTTTTTGCGCATTTGGCTGCCTTTAATGGCTTCGAGCTAGATTGGGACTCCATTTCTCAAGCCGACTGGATTAAAGCTAACATTGATGGCTTTTATGTTCAATATCAACCTCTAGCAGATATTTTCGAAAGGGTACTGAAGGTTCGTTAAACTCGCAAGCCATGCATTACCCTTTCAGTATTCAACGGTGCGCACTGCGTATCCTACATGACTACCCCTTACGGCACTGAAACCAACAAACCGAAATGAAAACACAGGCGACAACCATGTCCACCAATTCCAGACATATCCAGCTGATGGACACCACCTTGCGCGATGGCGAACAAACTCAAGGCGTTTCCTTCACCCCCGTAGAAAAAGTCAGCATTGCCAAAGCCCTGCTGCAATCGCTACGGGTGGATAGGATTGAGGTCGCCTCCGCCCGTGTATCTCAAGGCGAAAAAGAAGCCGTCACCAGCATTAATGAGTGGGCGAAACAGGAAGGTTTTGCCGGACGGGTAGAAGTTTTGGGCTTTGTCGACCATACGCGCAGTGTCGACTGGATTCTGGAAACCGGCGGCGAGGTCATCAATCTGCTGATCAAAGGCAGCGAAAAGCATTGCCGCGTCCAGCTGGGCAAAACCCTGTCGCAACATACCGCAGACATCCTGCAAACCGTTAACTACGCACTAGAAAAAGACCTGAAAGTTAACGTCTACTTGGAAGACTGGTCGAACGGTTATCACGATGCCCCCGACTATGTTTACAATTTGATGGATAATTTGCAGGACTCAGGCATCAGCCACTTCATGTTGCCCGATACCCTCGGCGTGTTGTCGCCTGATGAAGTATTCTCAAGCCTCAGCGACATGTCTAACCGCTATCCGAAACTGCAATTCGATTTCCATCCGCATAACGATTACGGCTTAGCCACTGCCAATGTGATGTCCGCAGTTCGTGCCGGTATCAATGCCATACACTGTACCGTTAACTGCTTAGGCGAACGCGCAGGTAATGCCTCTCTAGCCGAAGTGGCCGTAGTATTGCGCGATAAATTGAATATGCAGTTGTCTATCGATGAAAGCCATATTGTCCGCCTCAGCGCAATGGTTGAAAATTTTTCCGGTAAACGAGTTGCCGCCAATGCGCCAATAGTCGGCGCCGATGTATTTACCCAAACCGCAGGCATTCACGCCGATGGCGATCACAAAGGTGGACTATACAAAACCAAATTAGGCCCGGAACGTTTTTCCCGCACCCGAAGCTATGCCTTAGGCAAGATGAGCGGCAAAGCATCGCTGAAAAAAAACCTGGAGGTGCTGGGTTTGGATCTGTCGGAAGAGAACCAGAAAAAAGTGCTGTCTCGAATCGTCAGCTTAGGCGATTCAAAACAGACCATCACCACCGACGACCTGCCCTTTATTATTGCCGACGTACTGGAGAGCAAGAATTACCAGCATATCAAACTGCTCAACTGCTCGATCACCAGCGGCCTCGATTTAAAATCGACCGTCAGCCTACGGGTCAAGGTCAAAGGCACCACCCACCTTGAGGCAGGCATCGGAAACGGCGGTTTTGATGCATTCATGGATGCGATTAACAACGTGATGAAGCAGCATAATTACACCCTGCCCTCACTGGTCGATTATGAAGTACGGATACCTAAAGGCGGACATACCAGCGCTCTAACCGAGTGTGTAATCACCTGGGATTGCGACGGTGAGTTGCGCAAAACCCGAGCCGTGCATGCCAATCAGGTATTTGCTGCGGTGTTGGCAACGCTTAAAATCATTAACATGCAATTGCACGAACTTGGCCTAAATCAAGATTGAAAATCATTGCTGAAATGCACTGTATGCAGTAGCACGCTGTTTGTGCCAGCTCATACATTTTAATGGCAACTGCAAGGCTCTTGCATTTTGTACACACAAGCTTTATCAGGAAGCTGATTTTCTATTCGTACATATTCACGCTAATAACACCTTATCGAAATTTGCATCGAAACTAGATAGGTAACACGACCATATAGTTACATTGCCATAAGGTGCGATCCGCTATCTATACATTGATAAACACTTCAACAGGAGAATCGCCCATTGAACGTATACGGCTAACTCAATTATTGCCAAACCGGTCGGCTACTTGTCATATCAAACCAGTCAGCCGCTGAATATGCTTCTGATTACCAAGATTTGTAAGGTAAAAATTTACCGTTCATGGTGATAACAACTCGATCGCCTGCCGGGCTTTCTTCTTTGCCGACCGTCATGCTGTAATCAATTGCACTCATGATGCCATCTCCGAATTTTTCATGAATGATTTCTTTTAAAGTTTCTCCATAAACTCCGACAATTTCATACAGCCGATAAATGAGAGGGTCTTGAGGCACATCAAAAGACCATTGTTTATATGGAAACATTTCCAATGCGACTTGAACTTCGGTAGGCAGCTCCAAAATAGCGCAGAGATTTTCGGCAAGCTCTTGTTTCATACTGTTCATTCCAAGACAAACCGAAGCCAGCCACACTTCATCGACGCCGATCTGTTCGGCAATGGCGGTCCATGTGAGTTGTTTTTTAACTTTTGCAGTAATAATAAGGTCTGTCATTTGCTCTTTGCTTAGCAGGAAATCAGCTTTACAAGATGATGGTGTTGTTTTCATTTTAAATACCTCTATTTGTTAGTTAAATGATTTGTCCGGTAAATATTCAATATTTTTTTTACAGCTAATCCTTAATGGTTTGATGAATTTCAATACTTTTGATCTACACTGAAAGCCCCATCTTTTCCAAGTCAATGTCAGTTCAAGTCGGAACTACTCCTGCTTAATCAATAATGCAACAACGATAAGAATCAGGATAAAGGAAACGCTTTTCCAGAAAGCCACTGGATTACGATCCATGAGTGGAGGACGCGTCATATTCAGAAACGCGTTGTTTGGATGACTCAGATCATATATATACTCGGATAATTCCTCGTAACGTTTGTGTGGGTTCGGATGTACTATTTTCCTGATTGCATCATCAATCCAGGCCGGAATCTCACGCTCATCATCAAGTACAGAGTGATATGTCAACCTGTTTTGTGCCGCTTTTGTTTTGAATTTAGCTACCTGAGATCTATAAGGTAACTTGCCTGCCAGCATTTGATAAGTAATTACACCCAAAGAAAACATATCCGAGCGCTTCGTCCCGCTTTCTCCTAAAAAATATTCCGGCGCGGTATATTGAACTGTACCGAGTAAATTGGTTCGCTCAATGGGGGTTGTAATTTCCATAATGCCGGCAACTCTCGTCGAACCAAAATCAATGATCTTCACCGTGCCAGTACTATCGATCATTATATTGTCCGGCCTCAGGTCCTGGTGCAGCATTTCCAGTCGGTGAAAAGCGCGTAACCCCCTAGCAATCTGCTCAACTATTCCACGCACTTTTTCCAGGTCCGGTTTCGGGTTATCGATCATCCATTGTTTCAATGTCTGTCCATCAATGAATTCCGTGACGATATACACATAATTGCGTTTCCGGTTCTGTACGCAAGGCTTTAGCACATATGCACTATTTATGCGCCGAGCAATCCAGTCTTCCATCAAAAATCGTTCCAGGTAAGCGGGATCCCCCCGAAGATCTATTGATGGTGTTTTTATAATGACTTGGGAGTTTGTTTCACTATCCACTGCCAGGTAAACGTGACTGCGACTGCTGGCGTGTACTTCCCTAATAATTTTGTACCCATCAAAACTCACTCTTGCTTCCAATACGGGCGGAAACGGTAACTCGGTTAACTGCCGATAAATTTCATTGACACTCTGGCTGGGTAATTCATCGACTCTGACAACCTGAGCGGTGAGGTTATCCGTACTACCTTGATTGTATGCTTCATCGACAATCGCTTTTGCAACTCTGTCCAAATCGCTTCCATGTTCATTGATAGCATTGATAGCATTGATAATGAAATGAGCCGTGGCATGCTCATAAACACCGTCTGTCGCGAATAGAAAAATATCGCCCTTTTCCACTTGCAGAGCTAGATAATCAAGTTCAAGCTGAGAATTAACGCCTAAAGCACGGCTGAGGTAGCTTTTATCCTGCGAAACCCAAAGTCGATGATCTTGAGTTAATTGCTCTAGTTCATTGTGACGCAGCCGGTAGATTCGCGTATCGCCGACATGAAAGATATGCGCAGTTGTCGATTTGATGACCATGGCGCTAAATGTGCATACATAGCCCCTGTCTTTATCGTAACGATACTGGCTTTGCCGAGTCTGTGAATGAAGCCAGGAGTTGGTTGCCGTCAATACACGTTGTGCCGATTTTTTTACAGACCAGGCTTCTGAGGTACAAAAATAATCTTCCAAAAATCCTATTACAGCCGCTTCGCTGGCAATTTGGCTTACATCGCTACTGCTGATTCCATCGGCCATCGCAATGGCTATTCCTTTTGAACTCAATTGTGGTTCTTTAGGTATATAAGCGCCATGAAAATCCTGATTCGTATCCTTTCGACCTTTATCAGAATGTTGGCCTACCGTGACTTTTAATTGACTTGGCATTTTGTACTTCTAAAAGCTGAAAAGTCTCAGCGAGTTATAGCTGAGACTTTACGAATTAAGCTCAGATATTACATAGAACGTTTAGGTGCCGTTCTTACGTGGGTGGTGTACAGTGTCAGGCCGGTGAAGGCTAGGCCGCCCACCAAGTTACCCAGAACCGTCGGAATTTCGTTCCAGATAAAGTAATCCATAATTGAAAACCCTCCGCCCATGATAATCCCCGATGGGAATCAATACCTTCGCCAAACGCCAAAAATAATTCTTTCCTATAATGGGGCCAAAAAGATGATCAGAAAAGGTAGAATACAGGAGCCTTAAATCACAGCATCACCACGCTAATCTGATCATGAGCGAAATCATAACAATAC
>JADHTX010000058.1 GCA_016784875.1 Methylobacter sp. | reverse complement strand
TTCCTAGCGGCTGATTTTATGCCGATAGCCGCGTTGCTGAAACAGTTTCATAGCTTGCTATGCGCCTGTTTCAGCGCCTTGCTATCGACAAAAATCAACTCGCTATCATTTCCTCAACCGTAACCGTGCGAAGTATAGACAAGAAAATCGCCGATTACCAACAAGCCCTTGCCGAGCAAGGTGCCGCCGATGATTGGGCAGGCCAAGTCATCACCATTTACGTATCCATTCCTAACAAGTCGAAAGCCATTGCCGCTAAGGGGCGATTTACTGGCGAGCAGTCCAGCTATGAGCAGGAACAAGATTGCAATCGTTATGAAAAAAACACGGCGCACTGGTTGTCTTCCTTTGGCATCCTCAATCATTGCGCGGGGATAAATCATTTTTTAATGCGCGGCTTGGGAAAGTGTCGCGGGGAGTTTATTAGCCTGATGGTATTGGACTACAACGCCACTCGGATACTGAATATCCACAGTGCTGAGGGATTACTGCGCCCGAATACCGGGAAATAGTGGGATATAGGTAAAAAATGACGGATTGTGGCTTGGTTTGGATAAAAATGAGCTGCCGTATGAGACAAAATCCGTATTTTCAAAAAGTGCCATGCGGGACGACTGTTGAATCGCTTGGCTTTTGAATATTTTCACAGTCTCGTCTGCTTAGGAATCAACCAAAACAGTTTACAATGTCTGCGTGTATCCACTATCGATTGTATTCTGCATTATCTATGAAAATCATTAATGTTCCTGTTTCTCAATTAAAAGTTCGTCCCTTGCTGTTTTTATTGCTAACTATCACCTTGTCTTCAGCCGGGGCTTTGGCTAAAACCGCTACGTCGATTGTCGGTCAAAAAAGCGTAACATTTGAGATCAATCAAGACACGCTAAAGGCTAAAATTGAGGCTATTAATGCTCGAGAAGGTCTTGATGAACAGACCAAATCCAAGTTGCTGTCTGTTTATCAGGCAGCGGAAGATAACTTGGCAAATATCGAAAAGTATAAGGCGCAGATCTCCACTTTTAAGAAGGCTATTAAGCAAGCGCCTGAGCAAACTAAAAAACTGCAAAAGGAAATTGAACTGACTCTGCTGAGAATATCTAGGCAAAAACAAGAAGACTTCAGTCGGATTCCGGTCGAGGAACTTGAACAGCGGCTTATTCTTGAACGAGGGAAGATTAGTAATTTGGATGAGCAGATAAAAAAGCTTCAAAGCGATCTTGAGGAGCAATATAGCCGCCCGAAATCGATTCGTGAAGAAATGTTGGCTGCACAGCAAAGTTTGGATGCGGCACAGAAAAAGTTGGAAATCCCGGTTAACAAGGCTGATGCAAAAATGGATGTTGAAGCCAGACAAGTGCAATTGAAAACGCTGATTGAGTCGCGCATTGCTGAGCTAAAAATGCTTGATGTCGAAGGCATCAGTAATCCGGCCAGAGTTGAGTTGCTTAAAACCCAGCTTCAGTTACTGGATATGAAGAAGGCGGCGTTAATCCCGATTGTTAATACTATAGAGTCCCTGACTTTCGACCTCCGGCAGCAGGAGGCAAAACAAATGCAGGATGCGCTGAGTCAGGCGGAAAAAGAAGTCTCCGGCAAGCATATTATTCTTCAGGAAAGTACCCGAGACAATATTCAATACAGTCGTGATTTGCAGGATATTACCGCAAAAATTGAACAATACAGCGAACAAAAAGCCACGGTTGATGCTCAGGTCAACGAAATAGAAAGCGACTTTAAAAGTGCCGAAAAGAAAATCAGTCTGGCTGGTTTAAGCCCGGCATTGGGCAAAATTCTGCGTGAACAGCGGCGTAATTTACCGGTTCAGGATGCATTTGAGCAGCAGTCGCAAACCATTCAAAACGAAACTGCCCTGACCAGTTTGGCGCAGTTTAAAGTTGAAGATAAGTTGAAACAACTGGTAGATATTGACGAAGACTTGAAAGAGATGATGGGCCAACAGGTCGATCAAGCCTTACCTGTCGAACAACGCATGATGATTCAGGCGGAGCTGCGGGTGTTGCTGAATAATCAAAAAGAACTGTTGAACAAGCTCGATGTTGCGTATTCAACCTATCTGCGCACTTTGGGAGACTTGGATTTTGCCAGGCAACAAATGATCACTCAGGCCGGTAAGTTTGCGATTTATCTGGATGAGCGATTGCTGTGGGTGCCCAGTTCCGAGCCGATTAGCCTCAAATATATAACCGATTTGTATCATTCCACACAGTGGCTTTTGTCGCCATTTAACTGGATGGCGGTGACTAAAGATGCCGCCAAGCTGGCTTTACAGTATCCATTTTTGGCAGCGGTTGCGGTACTGTGTTTAATCGGTTTACAGTTAGGTAGACGTTGGGCAAAGCGTCAATTAAAAAGTATTTCCGGCTATGTTGAAAAGATTTACTTGGACAATTTTTATTATACGTTAAGAGCGTTAGCGTACACCTTATTACTGGTGATGCCATTACCATTATTGATCAACTATTTGGGTTGGTTTTTGAGTAGGGATATTCATGTTGACGATTTTAGCAGAGCCGTCGGTGATGGCTTGCAGGGTGTTGGATTGCCGCTGTTTTTTCTGCAATTCTTTTATCGCTTGTTTGCGCCGGATGGTATCGCCCGTAAACATTTTCAATGGAAAGAAAGCAGTGCGATTTTATTGCGCAAACAGATTGCCTGGATACGATTTGTTGTCGTGCCTGGCGTCTTTATCATTAACTGCACCAGTGCCTCGAAATTTTCGGCGCACAGCGATAGTTTGGGGCGCTTGGCTCTAATGATCATTATGACGGCAATGGTTGTGTTTACCATTCGAATATTACACCCTTCCAACGGCTTGTTGCGAGATTATATCAATAAAAATCCCTACGGCTGGATAGCTAAACTGCGTTATGTTTGGTATTCAACAGTTATCAGCATGCCGTTAGTTATCATCGGTTTTGCGGTCGCCGGTTATTATTTAAGTGCATTGGAGTTGCAGCAAAAACTCATTATTACCTTACGCTTGATTTTTTTGACTATCATCATTCATGCAATGGTGGTTCGCTGGTTAACGCTGGTTAATAGACAATTGGCCATTGCTAATGCAAGACAGAAGCGTAAGACTGCAGCGATTGCTGAAAAGCATCTGGCTGGATCGGAAGACCCGGTGTTACCGATTGACGAACAACAAATCGATATTCCTAAAATAAACGCCCAAACCATGAAGTTGTTGAATGTTTTTATCGGTTTTACGCTGGTGATCGGTATTTGGCTGATTTGGAAAAACATCCTGCCGGCCTTTTCATTTCTGGAGCAAATTGTGCTTTGGCAACACTTGGTAAATGTCGACAATCAGGAAAGTTACCAGCCGGTAACCTTGATCAATCTGTTGCTGGCAGGATTCTATGTTTTTATAGCAGTGGTTTCGATACGCAATTTTTCCGGCGTAATGGAATTATTGGTGTTCAGACGCTTGTCGATCGAGGCGGGCGGGCGTTATGCGGTTAACCAACTGGCTAAATATGGGCTGTTTTCGATCGGCTTTATTTGCGTGGCAAATGAATTGGGCGGCAGCTGGTCGCAAGTGCAGTGGCTGGTAGCGGCGCTCAGTGTCGGCTTGGGTTTCGGCTTGCAGGAGATTTTCGCCAATATGGTGTCGGGTATTATCTTGCTATTCGAACGTCCTATACGGGTCGGCGATACCGTCACTATCGGCGATGTCAGCGGCAAAGTCAGCCGCATCCAAATGCGCGCGACCACGCTGATAGACTGGGATCAAAAAGAACTGATTGTGCCGAATAAAACCTTTATCACCAGCCAGCTGGTGAATTGGACCTTAAGCGATGCCACCACCCGATTGGTAATTCCTATCGGCATTGCCTATGGTTCCGATGTTGAGCTTGCGCATAAAGTTATGATCAATACGATAAAAGCGATGCCTCTGGTGCTTACAGAACCAGAACCGAGTGTATTATTTATCGGATTTGGCGATAGCTCACTGGATTTTTCAATCCGAATTTTTGTCAGTGAGTTGTCCAACCGTCTTCCTGCGACCCATGATTTACACATTCGACTGGACAAAGCCCTGCGTGAACATAATATCGAAATTCCATTTCCGCAACGGGACATTCATATTCGTTCTGTTGTGAGTAAAAGCGATGATACGAATGGCGATTTACAGCAAATTATCGATGGATAGCTATGGATTACATTCGCGACTCGTTATGTTTATTAACCTGCTTTCGCCAGACCTAAACAGGTTTATTGATGCGCATTCTGATTGTTGAGGACGAAAAGAAAACCGCCGCTTATTTGCAAAAAGGCTTGAGCGAGCAAGGATTTGTCGTCGATGTCGGTAGCGAAGGTGAAGAAGGTCTGCTGCTGGCGACTACAATCGAGTACGACCTAGTCGTCCTTGACGTCATGTTGCCGTTACGCGACGGCTGGTCAGTACTCAAAGAGTTACGCCGTAGCGGTAAGCTGACTCCTGTATTGTTTCTGACTGCACGCGATTCTGTCGACGACAGGGTAAAAGGTTTGGAACTGGGCGCTGACGATTACCTGGTCAAGCCTTTCGCCTTTGCCGAATTACTGGCACGTATTCGTTCGATTCTCCGACGGGGACCGACACGACAAGCCGAACAGTGGGTATTAGCCGATCTTGAGCTGGATCCCCTTCGGCACAAGGCGTTTCGTAACGGTCAGCGGCTGGATTTATCTCCCAAGGAGTTCGCCTTGCTATCGCTCTTCCTGCAGCGGTCTACGGAGGTATTGTCGCGAACCCTGATCGCAGAACAGGTTTGGGATGTGCATTTCGACAGCGATACCAACATTGTCGATGTAGCGGTGCGTCGCTTGCGCCAGAAGATTGACGACCCGTTTTCGCAAAAATTGTTGCATACCGTCCGTGGAGTCGGCTATGTCCTCGAACAGCGTTAAACCTTGGTCGATTACTGCCCGGCTCACGCTACTTTACATCGTTTCGGCTTCAGTGATTTTGCTGTCAATCGGCTGGTATTTGCACCAGACTCTGGCTGAAACTCTGGCGGAAGATAACCGGCAGTTTTTACTGAAAGAGATTCAGTTGTTACGTAGCGTATTGCAGGAACAGCCACCGAATTTGAAGGAATTGGCAGATGAGCAAAGCGAAGGAATAGGGCGTTATTATTCCAGAATCCTGGATGAAAACGGGCGCAGCATAATCGAAACGCCGGGAATGCAGATCTTATCAACATCGGCGCAATTTCCGCCTCCTTCCGAAATACCCGAAACAAGCGAGACGGTAAATAAAATATCTGGTGCTCGGACATTCATGCTGATGTCTGCCTGGAGTATGAGCATACCAAAGCAGACTATTCAAATCGCTCTCGACATCTCACACGAAACGGCGCTGCTTGACTCATACCGACGCAAGCTTATTGGCGCTCTGTTTTTGGGCCTGTTATTTTCAACGATGACTGCGATTTTTATTGCCCGTCGAGGTTTGAGTCCTCTTGCTGAAATGACGCGGCATATAGAAGGCATTAGCGCAACTCAACTAAACGAGCCGCTTGATCCGGCGACCATCCCCCAGGAGTTGTCCAACTTGGCTGCTGCTTTTAATGCAATGTTGCTACGCCTTTGCAAATCCTTTGCGCAGCTCAGTCAATTTTCCGCCGATCTGGCTCATGAATTGCGCACACCGATCAATAATCTGATGGGGGAAACCGAGGTTGCCCTGTCAAGACCAAGAAATGCCGACGAGTACCACGAGGTCCTAGAATCCAATCTTGAAGAATACGGGCGATTATCGCGAACTATTGAAACCTTGCTGTTTTTAGCTCGGGCCGAGCATACCGGGATCCCGTTGCGCACCGTCCGCCTCAATGGGCGGGAGGAGTTGGAAGCAATCTGTAGCTACCATGAAGCATTAGCCGATGAAAAAGGCATTCGCCTGGTTTGCCGGGGGCAAGGATATTTATACGCCGATGCGCAGCTGTTTAAGCGTGTGCTCAGCAATTTGTTGCTCAATGCCCTCCAATACACCTTGCCCGGTGGAGAAATTAGCTTGTCATTACAGCCTGCTGAAGGTAGTGCCACAGAAGTCGTAATTCAAGATACAGGTTGCGGAATTGCGGCGGAACATTTATCTAAGCTGTTCGACCGCTTTTATCGGGTTGATCCGGCTCGCTCTGAAGAAGGAACGGGCCTGGGGCTTGCCATTGTAAAGTCGATCATGGATTTGCATGGAGGATCGGTCGCCGTTTTTAGCGAGCCGGGCAAAGGTACTGTTATTAAGCTTTCATTTGCGAAAGTTGCACTTCAGAGCTGAATCCGCCATAAATTAAAGTTTTGTCAGTTGCACTGATTATCACAGTATTTTAACTCGACTTTATCAGTAATTTAATCAAGTCGAGTGGGAAAAGATGACTCCGCGACCGGGGAGGGAACTCTAGCTGCAACAGAGAAGAAAAGTTCAAAAAAACTTTGCTACTACCATAAATATTTCAATGGTCAGAGCTATCCTAATATTACTCAGGCATGGACTTTTACCGTACTGATAGTGAGCCCACCCGGCGGATATGGCGAGGTTGCGTATAATCTAAAAGCTTATAGTTTGTGGTAGAATTTAACAGAGATGTCCCCCGGAAAAACAACTTGAGACAAATAAATTTTGAAAATAAAATCGATAAAAACGTATTTAATTGTCATTCTATTGATCTGCATTTTGTTGCCCACCGGGTTAATAGGTACAGCGACTTACTGGTATCTATACAACGCTATCAAGGAAAGCAGTATCAATGATGTAGAGTTGATTGCCGATCTACGCTATGAAGAAATGCGAATGCAATTGTATGGAGACAACGAGCGAGGCAAAACCTTGTTGGCTACATTGATCGCCGATTGTCGACACAGTGTCAAAGGTATCAATGACTGCGCTACACCCAAGCTTGAGTTGTTTGCCACCATCAATCATACCGTCGGTCTTTCGCTTCATTCTGGGATCGAGGCCGATCTTAACGTGGGCGCCGATGCCATATCTTTGGATAAGTTCGATCAACCGCTACTGCCCGAACAGCTCGCGCTGACATCGGTCTCCAAGATAAACAATATCCCAATATACTCTATGATTATCGCCGATTTTGCATCAGGACTCAGCTTGGTGCAGACCTACCCTGGGTATAAACTGCAAAATATTTTCGTAGGTTCTCCTGTTCTTGGAGAGTCAGGAGAGACCTTTCTGGTCGACAATCAGGGTTTATTTATCACCCAATCGCGCTATCCTTCGCAACAAGGGGTTAGCCAACCCATTTCAGCCATACCGATGTCGCACTGTTTACACAGAGAAAACAGTAAAATGCTCGGTTTTGATTTTCGCAACGTACCCATCATTCATGGTTTTCGTTTCATTCCAGAGATTGGCGGCGGTTGCATCATGGCGCATGTAGATCAGGCCGAAGCCTTTGCGCCCATGCAACGGCTGTTTTTAAGGGTGGCGCTGTCGGCTTTCCTTTTTGCCTGTTTCGCTTGGTTAATTGCTGCAAGAATCGGTAGAGCCATGACTAGGCCAATCGTCGCATTGACTGACATGGCACAAGCCTTGTCTATTGGGGACTTTACCCAACAAGCGTTATCGACAGACTACCATGAGATCGAAACGTTATCACAGTTATTCAATAGTATGGCAGGGCAATTGGATAGCACTATTAACCGCCTAAAAACCTCCGAACGGACATTGGAACAGAAGGTTGCTGAACGTACAGCTGAACTTGCTGAGAAACATAGAAAATACCATTCGGTTATTCAAAATAATGGTGAGGGTTTTTGGCGCTTGGATGGAGAAGGGCGGGTTTTAGAAGTTAACACTGCATGCACTTATCTTTCCGGATATTCCGAAACGGAATTGATTGGCATGAGGGTTACTGATTTGGAAGCAAAAGTGAGCCAGGAGGAAAAGACCGAACGCCTCCACAAACTGATGCAACAAGGCAAGTATTCGTTTGAGACCCAGCATCGCCGCAAGGATGGTAGCGAGTGGGATGTTGAGGTGAATGCCACTTTCATCGACGAAGATGGTGGATATTTTGTTGCTTTTTTTAAAGATATTACCGAGCGTAAACAAGCGGAATTAAAGAGCCGACTTTTAGTGACCATCGTACAGTCATCGGACGACGCAATCATAAGCAAGACTTTAGCAGGCATCGTCACCAGCTGGAATGCGGGTTCTGAAACGATGTTCGGTTACAGCGCCGAGGAAATGATCGGTAATTCCATGTTGAAGTTGTTTCCTGCTGAAGGAGTCGATGAGGAAACCTCTATCCTGAATCAAATTGCTCAGGGACAACGGGTTAGTCATTTTGAAACCGTTCGGATACGGAAAGACGGTTCAGCGATTGATGTGTCGGTATCCCTGTCGCCTATTTTCGATGAAGCAGGCAAAATCGTCGGCACTTCCAAAATTGTCCGGGACATCACCCAGAACAAACAGTTGGAACAGGATCTCCAAGCAGCCAAGCAGACAGCTGAAACGGCCAATCAAAGTAAAAGCGAATTTCTCGCTAACATGTCCCATGAAATACGTACGCCGATGAACGCTATCCTCGGCTTGGCCCGTCTGGCCTTGGAAACGGAACTGACCCCGAAGCAACAGGATTACCTGAACAAGATTCAAACCGCCTCCCAAGCGCTATTGGGGATACTCAATGACATCTTGGACTTGTCTAAGATCGAGTCAGGTCGATTGGAGATCGAAAGAATTGAATTCGACCCCACGGTGATGTTGCAAAATGTATCCGATCTTTTTATAGCCAAAGCAGAAGAGCAGGGACTGGAAATTTTCCTGGATGTTTTGCCGGATATACCTTTAACTGTGTTGGGCGACCCCCTGCGCATCCGGCAGATACTGAGCAACTTGGTCAGCAATGCGATTAAGTTTACCCTTAAAGGTGAGATTCATATCCGCATGGAGCTTCTAGAAAGCAGCAATGACGATCTGCTGTTACGTTTGAGTGTGCGCGATACCGGTATCGGCATGGATGAATCCGCCATCGAACGTCTGTTTCAGTCCTTTAGTCAAGCTGACGCGTCAATTACCCGTAAATTCGGCGGTAGCGGACTGGGGCTGGCTATCAGCAAGCAATTGGCAGAACTGCTGGGTGGCAGCATTGATGTCTCCAGCCAGCTTGGTAAAGGCAGTATCTTTTCATTTGCCGTTCATTGCGGCAAGGGACAGGCTTATGACTGGAGCCTGGACAGTCATCATCTCCATGATGCCCGTGTGCTGGTCATTGACGATCAAGAGACCTCCTGCATCATTTTGAAGAGCACGCTCGAATCTTGGCAACTTTATGCTGAAACCGCATTATCGGCGGAACAAGGTTTACAGAAAATTGTCGCGGCGGAACAGGTCGGCACACCGTTTAATTTGCTGTTGCTTGATTGGCAGATGGAAGGCATGGATGGCTTGGAGCTTGTCCAAGAGCTGAGGCAAAAAAGAGAGCAAGACGAATTGGCATACCCGCCGACCATTATCATGGTGACGGCTCACAGTAAGGAACAATTGCTTCAGGCGGCATCCGACATGAGCGCTCCTCTTGATGCCGTCCTTACCAAACCGGTCGTACCATCTTGTTTACTCAACACCATTCTTCATGTTTATCACTTTCAGGGTAAAGATTATCATATCCCGGAAATGCCTACTGATCCCTATGTGGCGGCTCATCCTTTGTATGGTGCCCACGTTTTGCTGGTTGAAGACAATAAGCTTAACCAACAGGTAGCCAGCGAGTTTTTAGTGAAGGCCGGATTACGTGTAAGCATTGCCAACCACGGCGGTGAAGCTGTGCAGCGGGTGCAGAAGGAAGACTTCGATGCCGTACTGATGGACTTGCAAATGCCTGAAATGGATGGTTTCGAGGCCACTCGACGGATTCGTGAAATTCCCGCTTGTGTGAATTTGCCTATTATCGCGATGACAGCGGCGGCTATGCACCATGACCGAAAAACTTGTCTTGATGCCGGTATGAACGATCATGTTGCTAAACCCGTTAACCCACTGGAACTGATCAATACCTTACTGTTTTGGATTAAACCTGCAACAGGTCATCCTATCTCGTTGCCTCCCACCGTGAACCCTGAGGCGTGGTCAGCTCTGGCCGATATGCTGCCGGGATTTAAACTGGATGGCATTATGCTGATGCTACATGGTAATCCGGAGCAATTGGTGGCTATGCTGGGTGCTTTTCGGGAACAGTTTATCGATGAAGCGGCTACCATCGCCGCAAACATCACCGCCGGAGAGCTAATTGAGGCAAAAAACAGGCTACATACGCTTAAAGGGGCTGCCGGCAATCTTGGTGCCAAAGACTTGCATCAAGCGTGTGATGTGATAAATGACCAGCTTGCCGACAATAAACATAATGCCGCGACACTTGCCAACTGGGTCGATGTTTTCGACAGGACGATGGAGACAATCGTTAAAATGTCGGGCCAACGACCGACCGTGCCATTTTCAGTTGAAGCAGATAATACGTTACCGAAAACTTTTGCTGAGTTGGATACGCTGCTCAATAAAAACGGATTTATAAACGACCAATTGCTCACTCGGATCAAAATGCTTTTGCCGGACGACCAAAAGGAAAGTTACGACATGCTGGCCCAATACATTATTGACACTGATTATTCCAAGGCTAAAGCTGTCTTGCGCACACTGATGGAGTTGGCGAATGGATAATGTTGAAACGTCGACTTACCACCAGAAATCCACTATTTTGATCGTCGATGATATACGTTCCAATCAAGAAGTGCTGACCTCATTATTATGCACTGATTATCAAGTCCAAGTGGCCGGTAATGGGATTAGGGCATTGGAAATAGCCCAGTGCCATCCGCATCCCGATCTTATTTTGCTTGATGTCAACATGCCGCAGATGAATGGCTACCAAGTTTGCCAAAGGTTGCTGGAAAATCCGCTTACCCGAGATATTCCGGTAATTTTTATCACATCCGCATCCGACGGGGAATCCGAAGCTTACGGATTAGAATTGGGCGCGGTGGATTACATCAGCAAGCCGATTAATCCGGCTATAACCTTGCGGCGGGTACGCAATCAAGTGCTGCTCAGGGTACACGAAGCCAAACGCAAGCAAGCCGAGCGGCGGCTGAAAGATAGTGAAACTTATATACGATCTATTTTCGATGCGACACCGGATGCCATGCTAATCAGCGACGAGCAGGGCGTTATTACCATGGCTAATCAGAAAGCAGGGCGTTTGCTGGGTTATCCAATCAGCGAACTGCTTGGACAAGCGATTGAGGTTCTGGTGCCTGAACGCTTCCGTGCCGGACATCCTGCACTGCGCGCGCAATTTGTTACCCTGGAAATGTCCCGCCCGATGGGTGTCGGTTGCGAGGTAAAGGCGCTACGAAAGGACAATAGCGAGTTCGATGTGGAAATCAGCTTAAGCCCCATTCAAACTGAGCAAGGCTTGTTTTTTGCCAGCGCCATGCGCGACATCACCGAGCGGGTACAAAACGCAGCCAAGCTAAAGGCCAGTGAAGAGCGTTTTCGTCGGATGTCCAACAATGCCCCTGTTATGATTTGGCTAACCGATACGGCAGGCGAACCTACTTTTGTTAATCAAGTCTGGCTTGATTTTGTCGGTTTTGATCCGGCGCAAGACTTGACTCATAAGGCATGGCTTAATATCGTCCATCCTGACGACAGGGTGACAGCCTTCACCGCCTATTATCAAAATATCGAAGCCGAACAAGCCATTACTACAGAATACCGTTTACGTAATGCGAACGGCAACTGGCGGTGGGTTTTAGACAAAGGCATGCCGCTTTATGATGAAAGCGGCGTGTTCAGCGGTTATATCGGTTCTGCCATCGATATTACCGAACGCAAACAAGCGCAACAATTATTGCAGGACAAAGAACGGATGCTGTCGGAATCCCAGCATATTGCCCATATCGGCAGTTGGTCTATGGATTTGATGACCAATAGCATCGCTTGGTCTGACGAAACCTATGTCGTTTACGGCGTAACCAAGGAGTTATTCGTACCCTCCGAGAAAACGCTGTTTGAATTGACTCATCAACATGATCGAGCCGCGATGAAAGCATGGGTCAACGACTGCAGAGCCGGAAAGGAGTTGCAGGAGCTGGATTTCCGCATTACGCTGACGGACGGTGCTATCCGCTATCTTCGGGGCAGCGGCGGCTTGCAGTACGACGAAATGGGCAAGCCGATAAGGATGGTGGGTAGTGTTCAGGATGTTACCGAGCGCAAACAGGCCAATCAGGTGTTGCATCAACTCAAAGCCATGATTGATATATCCTTGGATGGATTTTTAATGGTCGATTTGCAAGGCAATGTGCTGCAAGTGAATGAGGCCTATGCCAAAATGGTCGGATATTCGGTTGATGAACTGACAGACAAGAATATCAATCAATTGAAAACCCTAGAAGAACCTGAACGGGTAAATGCATATATTACAAAAATTGTTAGCCAGGGCGACGACCTGTTCGAATCTCGACACCGCCATAAGGACGGGCATATTATTGATATTGAAGTGTCTGCCGCCTACTTGCCCGAATTTCAGCAGTTCTGTCTTTTTTGTCGCGACATCACTGAGCGCAAACGTATAGAGTTGGATTTGCGCATCGCCGCAACTGCTTTTGAATCTCAGGAAGCCATGGTCATTACCGACACCCAAAGCATCATTCTGCGGGTCAATAAAGCCTTCAGCGATTCTACCGGCTATAGCGAAGACGAGATTGTCGGCCAGAAAATAAACCTGCTCAAATCAGGGCGTCATGACGCTGCTTTTTATGCGGCGATGTGGGAGAGTCTTTTGACTGACGGAAGCTGGCAGGGAGAAATCTGGGATCGACGCAAGAATGGAGAAATTTATCCCAAATGGTTATCCATTACGGCGGTAAAAGATAGCAATTACGTAATCTCCCATTATGTCGGAACCCATACCGACATCACCGAGCGCAAGGCGGCAGACGAAAAAATTCAGCAATTGGCTTTTTATGACCCGCTCACCGAGCTGCCCAACCGCCGACTATTAGAAGAACGTTTAAAGCACGGCATCAGTATGGAACGTCGTGACGGTAGGCAATTGGCCTTGCTGATGCTGGATCTGGATAAATTTAAAGCGGTTAACGACAGCCTTGGTCATCTGGCTGGCGATGAGCTGCTACAGCAAGTTGCAAAGCGCATTACTGCAAAATTGCGCGAAGTTGATATGGTGGCTCGTTTGGGGGGGGATGAATTTGTCGTGTTACTGGAAGATATTGCCAAGCCGGAAGATGTGGCTCGCGTGGCTAAAGAAATCATCGCAGATCTGACAAAACCTTTCTGTTTGACCCTGAGCGACAACATCCGGATTGGTGCGAGCATTGGTATTAGTCTGTATCCGCAACATGGTGACAGCCCAGAGACACTAATGGATCATGCCGATGCAGCGCTGTATCAGGCTAAAGATGCAGGACGCGGTTGTTTTGCCTATTTTTCCGAAGAGCTGACACTTGCCGCACAAAAGCGTATATACTTCACCCGGTCACGCCTGCGGATTTTTCAAATAGCTGGAATTTTGGGTTTAAAAGTGTTTTAACTTGTTCCTTGAAAGCAGATTTCACCTTATCAAGGCAGTCGTCAATAGCTTCCTTGAAGTGGCAAAATG
>JADHTX010000057.1 GCA_016784875.1 Methylobacter sp. | reverse complement strand
ATCGGCGTGGCGGTCATCACTAATTGATGCGGCCTGACGCCCTCCTGCTGGCCTTTCTCTCTTAGCGCCAATCGCTGATGGACGCCGAAGCGATGTTGTTCGTCGATAATAATCAGGCCGAGGCGATGGAAGTTTACGCTGTCCTGAAACAGGGCATGGGTGCCGATGATGATGCCGACTGTGCCTTCTTCTAGTGCTTGCAAAATCTCTATTCGGGCGTTGCCTTTGACCTGCCCGGTCAAATACATCACCTGAGTTTGGAAGCCTTCAAACCAGGCGCTGAAGTTGCGTTTATGCTGTTCGGCCAGTAACTCGGTCGGTGCCATCACGGCGACCTGATAACCGGCGGTTAAGGCCAGTAAGGCCGCGTAGGCGGAGACTACGGTTTTGCCGGAACCAACATCGCCCTGTACCAGCCGCATCATCGGGTGTGGCGATTGGCAATCGGTTTCGATTTCTGTAATCACCCGCTGCTGTGCGCCGGTCAGTTTAAACGGCAGTGAGCGGAGGAAATGTTCTGTAGCGTTTTGGGCAGTTGTCTCCATCGAAAAAATGGGCGCTTGCCAGACTTTGGATTTATTACGAGTGATTCTCAGACTTAAATAATGCGCCAGCAGTTCTTCAAAGGCCAGCCGTTTTAATGCGGGTACGCTGCCGTTTTGTAAGGCTTGCACGGATACCGATTCATCCGGCGCATGCAAGGTCTGGATCGCGTCAGCTAGGGTAGGGTAATGGTATTGCGTTAAAATCGATTCGGGTATCCAGTCGGTAAGCAATTCAGGCTGGTGCTTGCACAGGGCTAAAGCTTGTTTGACCGCTTTGCGCACGACATTTTGGCTAAGGCCTTCGGTCAGCGGATAAACGGGGGTCAAGCGCATTTCGGTAATGCAGTCATCAGGGTTGGCGATGACCTTGTATTCGGGATGAACCATTTCCAGTCCGGCATAGCCGTAACGGACTTCGGCAAAACAGCTGATCGTTGTGCCGGGTTTCAGGGTATTGTGCTGGCTGGCGCTGAAGTGGAAAAACTTCAGGTTGATAAAACCGGTGCCGTCGCTGATTCGGCACACCAAGCTTTTCCGGCCTCGGGGCAACACGTCGATATACTCAACCGTGCCGCTGATCAACACGGTCATGCCCGGCTTTAGCGAGCCGATAGGATAAACGCGGGTTCGGTCTTCGTAGCGCAGGGGTAGGTGAAAAATTAAATCCTGAATAGTGCAAAGGCCGAGTTTTTGCAGGCGGTTTGCGCTTTGAGTGCCTATCCCTGTTAATGCTGAAACGGGTTGATTCAGGGGGTTCATATAACAACTCGGCAGTGAGATATATAGTATTGTCCACGAAAGGCACGAAAAACACGAAAAAGTTTTATAGTGCAATTGGCTTAATTATTGGCTAGTTTTCAAGCGCGGTAAAAGTAAATAACACAAGAATAACCACGAAGAACACGAAGGAATCAATACCTTAAATGAATATAATGACTTTTTCCGTGCCCTTGGTGTTCTCTGTGGTGAATAAGTTTTTTGCCTGATTTGGGCGATGACTTTTATAGTCTCATGAGCTTGGGAGCCGATGTAATCAATATTTTTGCGTGCCTTTCGTGGACAATTTAAGAAATCCGCCTAATCAAGAAGCCGGATATTCCTGCGGCTTTAAAACCATGATCGCATCCATTTCCACATCGGCGGCTTTGGGCAATGCGGCAACGCCGACAGCAGCGCGTGCGGGATAGGGGGGGTGGAAATAACGGCCCATGATTTCGTTGACTATCGGAAAGTGTGCTAAATCAGTTAAAAAAACATTCAATTTGACGATGTCCGAAAAATCGCCACCGGCCGCTTCAGCAACGGCTTTCAAGTTTTCGAACACCTGAGTGATTTGTGCAGAAATATCGCCTTCAACAAGGGTCATGGTTTCAGGGACTAATGGAATTTGTCCTGAAAGATAAACGGTGCGATTAACCCTGACCGCTTGCGAATAGGTGCCGATGGCTTGGGGGGCTTTATCAGTTTGAATGATGTTTTTGGACATTGTTGATCCTTTAAGCTTTAACGCGAGTCAGTTTTAATACTATGGCTAGCTTTTTCAAGCGGCGCATGATCTTGGCTAAATGCACCCGATCTTTGACGGTTAAGGTGATTAAGTCGACGCAAATACGATCATCCTGGTCGACGACGGTGACGTTTTCAATATTGGAGCTTAGTTCGGAAATAGTCGAGGCGATAGTTGCTAGCGAACCGCGTTGGTTGAGAACTTCTATGCGGATTTCAACGGGGAATTCGCCGTTTGCATCCTCGCTCCATTCAACATCCAACCAGTTGGTTTGTTTTTTTCTGACGATATTGCTGTTACGGCATTCATGATGATGTACGACGATGCCTTTGCCGGGGTTGAAATAGCCAATAATCGAATCGCCTGGAATGGGTCTGCAACATTTAGCCAAAGTGATGACCATGTCTTCAGTGCCTTTTATAACCAACGGTCTTTTGGGTGTTTGGTCATTGTCATCCAGTTTGACCGTGGCATTAATATCTTCCTGGGTGATGAGTTTGGCGATTAAAAACGGCATTTTATTGCCCAGTCCAATGTCTTCTAACAGTTCGTCCAGCGATTGTTTGGAGGTGACTTGAAGCAAGGCTTGTATTTTGGATTCTTCAATATCTTCCAGATGCAAATGCATAGCCTGTAACTCTTTTTCCAGTAAACGCCGCCCCAGATTGATGGCTTCCTGCTGTTTAAAATGTTTAAGGTAGTTACGGATACCGGAACGGGCTTTGGCGGTAATGACATAATTGAGCCAAAGCGGATTGGGTCTGGCCCAGGTTGCGGTAATGGCTTCGACGGTGAAGCCGTTTTCCAATTGGGTTTGTAACGGCACCAGTTGCTTGTCGATCCTGGCGGAAACGCAGGCATTGCCCACATCGGTATGCACCGCGTAGGCAAAATCGATAATGGTTGCGCCGCGAGGCAATTTAATAATCTCGCCCTGCGGAGTGAATACAAAGACTTCCTGTGGGAACAAGTCTACCTTCAGGTTGTCGATAAACTCCAATGAATCACCGGCAGATTTTTGGATTTCCAGTAAATCCCTCATCCACTCATTAGCACGATCCTGAAATTTTTCAGTTTTATCGTCATCTGATTTATACAGCCAGTGCGCGGCGATACCGGATTCCGACATGCGGTGCATTTCATGCGTTCTGATCTGGATTTCAATCGGCACCGCGTAGGGACCCATTAATATTGAATGCAGGGATTGATAGCCATTGGCCTTGGGCAAGGCAATATAGTCTTTAAAACGCCCTGGAATCGGCTTGTAGAGATTATGCATAACGCCTAAAACGCGGTAGCAGGTATCTACGTCATCGCAAAAAATTCGGAACGCATAGACATCGAAAACATTGGCCAGGGAAATTTTTTTGCTGAGCATTTTTTTATAAATGCTGTAAAGATGTTTTTCCCGTCCGGCAACGTCACAGTTTATGCCCACTTCTTCCAAACGATTTTTTATTGTGCTTTCGATGACGTCGACAATTTTACGACGGTTGCCCCGCGCTTTTTTTACCGCATTATTTATTACCGAGTGCCGCATCGGATACATCGCCTCAAAACTCAGCGCTTCGAGTTTTTGGCGGATATTGTTCATGCCCAGACGATTGGCTATCGGGGCGTATATGTCCAGAGTTTCACGGGCAATACGACGCTTTTTTGCAGCGGGCATGACGCCGAGAGTCTGCATGTTATGCAGTCTGTCAGCCAGTTTGACGATGATGACGCGTAAATCTATGGCCATGGCCAGAAACATTTTGCGGACATTTTCCGCTTGCGTTTCGGCATGTGATTTATTGTCGATTTTGGTTAGCTTGGTGACCCCGTCGACCAGATCGGCGACTTCTGTGCCGAATTTTTCGGCCAGCTCTGCTTTGCTGATAGGGGTGTCTTCAATAACATCATGCAGTATGGCTGCCATAATGCCGTTGGCGTCCATGCGCAATTCAGCAAGACTGATGGCGACTGAAATAGGGTGGCAAATATAGGCTTCGCCGCTTTTACGTAATTGACCGGAATGAGCTTCTGCACCAACTTTATATGCTTGGATGCATTGGTCGATTTGGCCTTGATCCAGATAGCCGGACAAAATCGTGCATAAACGCCGAATCAGTTTATCTTGAGGGCGTTCCAGCTCGATTGTATCGGCTATTTCCAGCATAGATTTTATAAATCAGAATATCGGGTTATGGTGATCATGGACTTCGCCGACACGATGCAGCATGTTGATGTTTTCAGTAGTGACGTGACCTGCTGCGATTTCGCGTAAGGCAACAACTGTGTCTTTGTCTTTACCGCGCGGGACAAACTCGGTTGCACCGTGGCTGAGTTGGCGCGCTCGGGTGCTGGCTAATAAAACCAGTTTGAAGCGGTTTTCAACGTTTTCTAAACAATCTTCGATAGTGACTCTGGCCATTTTTAATCCTGATTTAGGTGGTAAAGGCGAAAGGCTCAAGGTAAAAGGTTTTTTTTCGCCTTTCGCCTTGAGCCTTTTACCGACTTGTAAGTATTTATCGTGATTTTAACACAGAAACAGCAGGAAGTTCTTTACCTTCAAGAAATTCAAGGAATGCGCCGCCGCCGGTTGAGGTGTAAGACACGTCATCGTTAATGCCGTATTTGTCGATGGCTGCTAAAGTATCGCCGCCGCCTGCAATCGAGAAAGCTTTGCTTTCGGCAATCGCCGTTGCCAGTGCTTTGGTTCCGTTGCCGAATTGATCGAATTCGAATACGCCGACCGGGCCGTTCCAGACGATGGTTCCGGCGGTTTTTAAAATTTCGGCATACTGTTTTGCGGTTTCCGGCCCAATGTCCATAATCATGTCATCGGCTTCGACATCGGCGACTTTTTTTACGGTGGCGATGGCGGTTTCGGAAAATTCCTTGGCGCAAACTACGTCGACAGGAACGGGAATATCGGAACCGTTGCTTTTTGCTTCAGCCATCAAGCGCTTGGCTTCATCGATCAGGTCGGCTTCATACAGCGATTTGCCGACCGGAAAACCTGCCGCGGCAATAAAAGTGTTGGCAATGCCGCCGCCGACGATTAACTGGTCGACTTTTTCCGACAGGGATTTTAATACGGTTAATTTGGTGGATACTTTAGAGCCGCCGACAATGGCGACCAGCGGTTTTGCTGGTGTTTCCAGTGCTTTGCCCAGTGCGTCCAGTTCGTTGCCTAACAAAGGGCCGGCGCAAGCAACCGGTGCAAATTTAGCCACGCTGTGGGTTGATGCTTGTGCTCTGTGTGCGGTGCCGAAAGCATCCATCACAAATATGTCGCAAAGAGCCGCCATTTTCTTGCCCAGCGTATCGTCGTTTTTGCCTTCGCCGGCATTGAATCGCACGTTTTCGCACAGTACGACTTCGCCCGGCTCGATGGTGATGCCGTCGATCCAGTCTTTTTCCAGTCTGACCGGTTTGCCGAGCAAGCTGGATAAGCGTTCGGCGACTGGTTTCAACGAAGATTCCTCGTCGTATTGCCCTTCGACCGGGCGGCCCAAATGCGACATCAACATGACCGCCGCACCGGCAGCCAATGCTTTTTCAATAGTCGGCACGCTAGCCTGAATACGGATGTCGCTGGTTACTTTGCCGTTTTTTACCGGTACATTCAGATCCTGACGGATTAATACCCGTTTGCCCGACAAGTCCAGATCTACCATTCTCTTAATTGACATATTTTGTTCTCATTGTTGTGGGTTGATTGTTTAATTCTAAAAAAACAGTTTTTGTCCACGAAAGACACGAAAGACACGAAATTTTTATATTTTTTGTAACTACTCGCACATCCATGTGGGCAAAGCCTGTCTTGAATTGTCCAAAGCCAGCTTTGGACTCCAGAAAATATGGATGCCGGAGTTCAAAGCTAGCTTTGAACAATCAGTACGTTTGTACGAGAGTGGCCGGGGTAGTTGCTATTTTTCGTGCCTTTCGTGCCTTTCGTGCTTTTCGTGGACAATGCCTGTTTGGTTAACCTTGCTTCCATTTGATCGAGCAACCGATGCTGTTGATTTGCTCTTTGGGTCCGTGGCCTGTTTCGGCAATCAGTTTCATCGCCTCAAATAATTCCCGTTTGGTGCCTTCCGGCGCGGTTTCCTTGCGGCTGGCATCCAGTCGTCCCCGGTATTGCAGTTCATAATCGGCATTATAGCCAAAGAAATCCGGCGTACAGATAGCGCCGTAGGCCTTGGCAACCTGCTGCGTTTCGTCCAGCAAATAAGGAAAACTGAAGCCCAATTGCTCGGACAGTTTTTTCATGTTGTCGAATGAATCGGCAGGGTAATCAAGCGTATCATTGGGCATGATGGCGACCGTTTCAACCCCCAGCGCTTGAAGTTCTTTAGCATCTCTGACAATCCGATCCTGCACGGCTTTGACATACGGACAATGATTGCAAATAAACATCACCAACAGGCCGTTTTTGCCCATGCACTGTTGGAGTGACCATGTGCGTCCGTCAATGCCGGGCAGTTCAAAATCGGGGGCTTTTCTGCCGAAATCACAGATTGGGGGCTCTAGAGTTACCATTTTTGCACCTGTATATTTGTATGGGGTTTAAAAAGCAATTTTCGCGGACAAGCTTTTTTAAGTTTATTGAAACAGCAATGCCATACTGATGACCGCCGCGCTGACCAGCATGGCCCAGATTGTTTTGCTATGATTATTGTCCATTTGTTGGCGTAACAGCAATAATTCCCTGTTTTGCGTTTCTGCATGTTGCTTGGCGTGGGCAGCATTGTCCAGCGCCTTATAAATCAACGAGGGGATTTCGGGGAATTGCTCGGCAAAGTCGGGAAACTGTTTGATCAGTTTGTCGATTTTAGCTTTAGGGCCGACCCGTTCATGAAACCATTTTTCAAGAAAAGGCTTGGCGGTTTGCCATAAGTCCAGGTCGGGATAAAGTTGTCGGCCCAAGCCCTCGATATTGAGTAAGGTTTTTTGCAGCAGCACCAGTTGCGGCTGGACGTGCATGTCGAAACGTCTCGCAGTCTGGAACAGACGCAGCAGCAATTGGCCGAAGGAAATGTCTTTTAGCGGTTTTTCGAAGATCGGTTCGCAAACGCTGCGTATCGCGGATTCAAACTCTTCTATCCGGGTCGATTCGGAAACCCAGCCGGATTCAACGTGCATTTCTGCGACTTTGCGATAATCGCGGTTGAAAAAAGCTAGAAAATTTTCTGCCAAATAGTGTTGGTCGGATAATGACAGGGTGCCGACGATGCCGAAATCGACGGCAATATATTTGGCCGGTAAATCGACGAAAATATTGCCGGGATGCATGTCGGCATGGAAAAAATTATCCCGGAACACCTGGGTAAAAAAGATTTCCACTCCGCGTTCGGCGAGCAGTTTAAAATCGGCGCCGCCCAATCTAAGTTGCTCGATTTCGCCGACCGGTATACCGTGAATACGTTCCATGACCATCACTTTCTGGCGTGTTAACGGCCAGTGTATTTCCGGGATGTAGATCATGTCGGAGTTCTCGAAGTTGCGGCGCAGTTTGGCCGCATTGGCCGCTTCCCTGACCAGGTCGAGTTCATCTAACGTCGTTCGCTCAAATTCGGCAACGACATCGATAGGGCGCAATCTTCTTGCGTCGGCCCAAAAGCGCTCGGCAAAACGGGCCAGTTCATAGAGCAGTCCTATGTCAGAGCGGATGCGGCTTTCTATATCGGGACGCAGCACTTTAACGACAACGCTTTCGCCGCTGTGAAGAATTGCGGTATGGACTTGTGCGACTGACGCTGAGGCTAGCGGCTCAGCATCGAATTCGGAAAATGCCTCGTTAATCGACATGCCGAGTTCTTTTTCAATAATACTGCGAGCAATTTCATTACCAAAGGGCGGGACGCGATCCTGTAGTTTGACCAGTTCGTCGGCAATATCATCGGGCAGCAGGTCTTTTCGGGTCGACAAGGCTTGTCCGAATTTGACATAAATAGGCCCCAGATCTTCCAGCGCACGCCGGATTCTGACGCCGCGAGGTTCAACTCGGCGTTTTAGCCAGTAATTGGGGGAGAAAGCCGCTAAATAACGGACAGGTCGGAATAAATGGGTTTTTAAAACGATTTCATCCAGGCCGTGAAACACAAGAACCCAGTTGATATGAATCAGGCGCAATAATAATTTAGGGTGGATCACGAGTTACCTTTGTTTGTAGGGTGGGCAAAGCGGTGTTGCCCTGATATGCATCAACTTAAGTAGAAAATTCGGATGTTCAAGCAGATTGAAATCAATTATTTAGTCGCGCATTTTCCAGTCGTTCAATCCTGCTTTGCAGCCGGTCAAAATCGGTACGCAATTCATCAACTTGGGCGTAGTAAATATCCACTTCAGGTGCTGACGGCAAATCGCGAGTTTCTTCCTGCAAGAATTCTGCGGCATTCAGTCTGAAGGTCTCAAGCGAATCTTTGCTCCAGCTTTGCCCTGCACGGAAAAAGTTGGCGACCTTATGCGCAATAATGTCGCCGGTAAACTGCGACAGTTTTTCTTCCAGATCGATGTCCAGTTTGGCGAACAGCTCCTGGAATTTACGGCCGGTTTGCATATCGCCTTCGATTTGCACCTCGCCGGAGAAAATCGAACGCATCGGTGTAGCGCTAAGTCCCATCAAGCCCAGCGCCAAAATCGAACCGGTCAGGCGGGTGTCCGCTTGCTCAGGGAATTGATCGATGCACTGAATGGACTCGGTAGTCGGGCACAGGTAAATGGTCTCGTTAAACGGCAGCACGGTAACGGCAATGACTTTACCGGCTAGTGGCGTTAAAAAATAGCCGCTGTCCTGGTCCAAGGCAAGATATTGATTAAGCGAGGCTTCCAATGCGCCAAGCAGCAAAGGTTTGATGGACATGCTAGATTTTATAACCTCTATGAACGGCGACGATGCCTTGCGTCATGTTGAAGTATTCGCAACGTTCGAGGCCGGCGTTTTCCATCATTTTTTTCAGTTCATCCTGCTTGGGGTGCATGCGAATCGATTCGGCAAGATAACGGTAGCTCTCTTCATCTTTTGCGACAATTTTGCCTATTTTTGGTAGCAGCTTGAACGAATAAAAATCGTAGACTTTTTCGGTGACTTTATCGACAGGGTGCGAAAATTCCAACACGATAACGCGGCCGCCGGGTTTCAGTACGCGGTACATGGAACGCAACGCGGCATCTTTGTCGGTGACGTTGCGCAAGCCGAAGGCTATGCATACGCAATCGAAGGTATTGTCTTCAAAAGGCAGGCATTCGGCATTGACTTGAGCATAGCGAATATTCCCGACCAAGCCCCTGTCGATCAGCCGGTCGCGTCCGGTGCGCAGCATTCCAGAATTAATATCGGCCAACACTATCTGGCCTTCTTTGCCGACGCGTTTTTCGAACAGCGTGGTCAAATCGCCGGTGCCGCCTGCCAAGTCAAGCACTTGGTCGCCTTTGCGTACATTGCTGAGCTGGACTGCAACGCGTTTCCAGATGCGGTGAATGCCCAGGGACATCAGGTCGTTCATGATGTCGTATTGTCCGGCAACGGAATCGAACACACCGCGTACCAGATTAACTTTATCTTCTGTGGCGACTTGCTTAAATCCGAAATGGGTGGTGTTAGTGGTCATTGTTGTGCCTGTCTGTTTAGTCGTAGGTCGGTATGAATAATTCTCATACTTTGGACGCTATGAAAGTATTCATTTTAGAAAAATAAAGAATAACCACGGAGAACACTGAGCGCACGAAGTTTTTTATGTATTGAATTAATTCCTTTATCTTCTCCGTGTCCTTCGTGCTCTCCGTGGTAAAGTTAGTCTTGCCCTGTTTGTTTGCGCTTATATCCGGCAGCTTCCAGATTATGAAGATAATTTGCCCATAAAGTTTGATATTCCGCGCCCAATTTATACAGCAAATCCCAAGTATAAATGCCGCTGTTATGACCGTCGCTAAATAACGGGGCTATTGCATAATTGCCTATTGGCTTGATTTCCTTAATGGTGACATTTTCCTTGCCAACCTGTAGGACTTCTTGTCCCGGCGCATGACCTACTGCTTCTGCCGAAGGCGTGTAGACGCGCAGATATTCACACGGCAATTTGAATAAGCTGCCGTCATCAAAACTGATTTCAACAATATTGGAAACTTGATGCAGCTTGATTTCGGTCGGATGGGTGTTGGTAGGTTTTGCAGTTAGGCGCATGACTTTTAAAGATTCAAGACTTAGTTTCGTAGGGTACGTTGTGCGTACCCTACACGATTTACAACACACCTTCTTTCGACTGTTGCAAATAAATAAATTCGGGCGCTTTAACGCCGACTTGCTTATTTATCTCAATTAACTCGGCCGATTCAAAGAATGCTTTGGCGTTGGAAAGTGATTTCCATATAGTCTTTGATTTCGCGAATAATTAGTACATATTTGTTATATCGATAAGCCTCAATTATAAAATATAACGACTCAAATCCTCGTCTTCAACAAACTCGGCCAAATGCTCGTCAACATAGGCGGCATCAATAACAATGTTTTCTCCGCTAAGATCCGGAGCGTTAAACGAGATGTTTTCCAATAAGCGTTCCAGAACGGTATGCAATCTTCTGGCGCCGATGTTTTCGGTGGTTTCATTGACTTGCCAGCCAAGTTCGGCAATGCGTTTGATGCCGTCTGAAGAAAACGACAGCGATACGCCTTCGGTGCCCAATAACGCAATGTATTGCTCGGTGAGCGAGGCGTCGGGTTCAGTCAAGATGCGTACAAAATCTTCGGCTGAAAGTGCATCCAGTTCAACGCGGATAGGGAAACGCCCTTGCAGTTCGGGAATTAAATCCGACGGTTTGGTTAAATGGAACGCACCCGAGGCGATAAACAAAATATGGTCGGTTTTGATGGTGCCGTATTTGGTGCTGACGGTAGTGCCTTCAACCAGCGGTAACAAATCGCGCTGTACGCCCTCGCGGGAAACTTCGCCGCCGCCCAGTTCGGAGCGTTTGCAGATCTTGTCGATTTCATCCAGGAACACGATGCCGTTTTGTTCTACCGATTCTACTGCGCGTGAGCGGATGTCGTCTTCATTGATCAACTTGGCTGCTTCTTCATCTTGTAAAACTTTCAGGGCTTTATTGATTTTCATCTTGCGGGAGCGGGTTTTGCCCGAGCCCAGATTCTGGAACATGCCTTGCAATTGGTTGGTCATTTCTTCCATGCCGGGAGGAGCCATGATTTCAACGCCCATCGGTGCAAGATGCACGTCGATTTCAATTTCCTTATCGTCCAGATCGCCCTCGCGTAATTTCTTGCGCATTTTTTGGCGGGTCGATTCTTCAGTGTCTGACAGCATGCCGCCATTGGCTCTGGGTAGCAGAATATCCAGAATTCGGTCTTCGGCAGCCTCGAAAGCCTTGTTTTCAACCTTGTCCATTTCTGTGATGCGGGTCATTTTAACCGCTGTATCGACCAAATCACGGATAATTGAATCGACATCGCGACCGACGTAGCCGACTTCGGTAAATTTGGTAGCTTCAATTTTAATGAACGGCGCATTGGCCAGACGCGCTAAGCGACGGGCAATTTCAGTCTTGCCGACTCCGGTAGGACCTATCATTAAAATATTTTTCGGGGTGATTTCTTCACGCAGGGCAGGGTCAACCTGTTGACGGCGCCAGCGGTCGCGAAGTGCAATCGCGACGGAACGCTTGGCATTGGCTTGACCGACAATATGCTTGTTCAGTTCGTTTACAATTTCTTTGGGAGTCAGTTGAGTCATTTGTTTACTCGTTAGGTTCGGCGTCGAGTTCTTCTATACGCAAATTGTGGTTGGTATAAATGCAGATGTCGGCGGCAATGTTTAAAGACCGTTCGACAATCTCGCGGGCGCTAAGATCGGTATTTTCCAGTAATGCGCGGGCGGCAGCTTGGGCAAATGCGCCGCCGGAGCCAATTGCCATCAAGTCGAACTCCGGTTCGATCACGTCACCGGTGCCGGAAATAATCAGTGATGTTTTTGAATCGGCAATGGTCAGCAATGCTTCAAGTTTGCGCAATGCGCGGTCGGTGCGCCAGTCTTTTGCCATTTCTACAGCGGCGCGGGTTAAATTGCCCCGATGTTTTTCCAGCTTGCCTTCAAAATGCTCGAATAAAGTGAATGCATCCGCAGTTGCACCGGCAAAACCGGCGATGACTTTATCGTGATATAAACGGCGTACCTTGCGGGCATTGCCTTTCATAACCGTGTTGCCCAATGTGACTTGGCCATCGCCGCCGATCACAACTTTATCGCCTCGGCGAACTGAAAGTATCGTTGTTCCTCTAAAACTCACTTTAAATATCCTAAGGTTACTAATATATGATGCTAATTTTACATGGTCTGAATTTAAATGTGCGAAAAAATGAGAGCCGGGTCAGATTAAGGCAGAAGAGTTGGTATAGTTGAGGTTCAGAAAAATATGCTACGCTGAGTAAAATAGACAAAACAGAGGCACTCTAATGGACGCACTGGATCAAATATCAACAACCCTGGCATTATCGATGGGACTGGCATGGGCCAGCGGCATTAACCTATACGCAACGCTGTTCACGTTGGGTTATCTTGCTAATACCGGCAATATCGATTTGCCGCCGGATTTACAAATAGTCGCTAATCCGATGGTCATGGGGGCGGCGGGGATTATGTATCTTATCGAATTTTTTGCCGATAAAGTACCGGGCGTAGATACCGGTTGGGACGCCATTCACACCTTTATACGCATCCCGGCAGGAGCCATGCTTGCAGCTGGAGCGGTCGGCGACTTAAATCCTGTCGTGGAATTAGCCGCAGCTATCATGGGCGGCAGTATGGCGGCTGGATCGCATGCGACCAAAGCCGGGAGCCGAGTGATGATTAATACCTCGCCTGAACCCTTTAGTAACTGGGCGGCGTCGATTGGCGAGGATGTTGTGGTAATAACCGGCGTTTGGGCAAGCATTAATCATCCGATTTTGTTCCTAATAGCGCTGGCGGGTTTTATCCTGTTGATGATTTGGCTGTTGCCGAAAATATGGGGGGGTGTAAAGCGAGTATTCGGATTTATTATTAACTTGTTCAGAAGAGAAAATCGGGCGACCGACCAAAGTCCGCCTCAATAAAAATACATTATTTATTGACTGCCGCCGGATAATCGAGTCTAATGGCGCTCTTTTGTAGTTCCGCCCAGGTAGCTCAGTCGGTAGAGCAGAGGACTGAAAATCCTCGTGTCGACGGTTCGATTCCGCCCCTGGGCACCACTACAAAAAATTTCCATAGTTCAAAAATGCCCAGGTAGCTCAGTCGGTAGAGCAGAGGACTGAAAATCCTCGTGTCGACGGTTCGATTCCGCCCCTGGGCACCATGAATATCATTAAAGAAGCCGACTAGAGTCGGTTTTTTTATGCCCGAAAGAAAGTCGCGGGACACCGCTAAATAAAAATCCACAATAAATCGGGGAGTCGCTATTTTGATTATCTCCGCTCAACAAGCGGCAAAAAACTATTCGGCCATTGTTGTTTCAAAAGGTTATGCGGATTCTGAGATGCTGCAAGAAAACGCCTTGAGTACAGCCGTTC
Organism: Methylobacter sp.; assembly: GCA_016784875.1. Lineage (GTDB taxonomy): Bacteria > Pseudomonadota > Gammaproteobacteria > Methylococcales > Methylomonadaceae > Methylobacter_A. Next base: position 129 of record JADHTX010000057.1, on the reverse strand, counting down.
TTGTTTTTCAGCAACGAAGACCCGCAAATATACGACTTCCTGTTAACAGACCGGCTTAATATCGTCTTAGTGATAGGCTCAACCTGGGACAGCCGCAACTATCCGGCGGACAAGTTTGTAAAAATAGCC
>JADHTX010000056.1 GCA_016784875.1 Methylobacter sp. | reverse complement strand
CGCAAACAGAAATCCACATCGTTATATTCAACAGCAAAATTCTCTTCATCAAAACCACCCACTTCCCTAAATAAATCTGTTGATGTCAGCAGGCAAGCCCCGGTCACTGCAGATACATTCCGCGCCGCATGTGACAGGGCAAGATAACCCACGCTCGAGTCCGGCAACTGGTGAAACTGATGGTCTGCCAAGCCTCCATGGGGGCCGACCACGACTCCTGCATGTTGCACGGTATGATCGGGATACAGAAGCCTTGCGCCTACAACACCTACGCCTTCAACTGACATCCACCCGACCATGTCTTCCAACCAGCCTGGGGTTATCGCCTCCACATCATTGTTCAACTGCAAAAAGTAAGGGGTATCCACATGCGCGGCAGCTTGGTTGATCAATCTTGCATAATTAAAGCCGTCCCCTTGCTTTGTTGGACGAATCACTCTGCATTTGAACTCTTCATCATTCTCCAGCTCACGCAGATATTTAAGCGTGGCCGGATCTGTCGACCGGTCATCCACAATAATTAACCTAACAAACTGCCAGTTTACTGTTTCCCGCAGGCTTGAAACGCAGCGCTTCAACAGATCAACACGATCTTTCGTAGGAATAGCAATAGTGACTTCCCGACCTTCACGTAGCACATTTTTCCAGCGCAATTGGTATAGACACATTCCGTATTTTTTTGCCAATGCAGGCAAAAATGGCTCGGCACTGAGTTTGCGGCGAATTAATGCTTCCTGAATCGCCTGAAAGGCGCTGTCAAACACATAAGTTTTTTGGGTGCCTTGTGAAGCCGTGCTTTGTTCATGGCTACGCCAGTGATAGCAAATCTGAGGGATATGACGAATTCTTGCTGATGTGGTATTTTCTGCAACTCTTAAAAACAAGTCCAGATCCTGTGCTCCCTCAAAGCCTTGCCGCATACTACCGACTTTGGCTACCAAGTCCTTGCGTATCACCGTCAAATGATGGGTGTAGTTATGCGTAATTGCCATCTCGGGACTCCATGCCCCTTTAAATTGAGGATCGTAACGTCGGCCTGCCTCGTCTATCTTATCCTCATCCGTGTATATCCAGTCCACTTCTGGGTGTTCATAAACACACTCGGCCACATGCAATAACGCATCCGGCGGCAAGGTATCATCGTGATCCAGCAGCGCGACAAAGTCGCCAGCCGCGATATGTAGAGCATCATTGGTCGCTACACAGATATGCCCGTTGGTACTACGGAATTGCACTCGAATACGGGAGTCCGATTTCGCTGCCGCGTCCAAAACCTCACGAACATGCGGCATGGTAGATGCGTCGTCCACTAGACAGAGCTCCCAATTCTGGTAGAACTGGGCAAGCACCGACTGAATCATCTCTTCTAAAAATTGGCGCGGCGTATTGTATACGGGGACAACAAGACTAATTGTCACCCCCGTCGATGCAGCCAATCGTTGCGCATCGAATGCCATGAGTGTTCGCAGTTTTGCAGTAATACGGTTTGTCTCTATCCACTGCTGATATGGGTCTTGGATAATGCTTATACGGTGCGTTGCTTGAGACATAAGATGTCTCTGTTCAATCCCAACAGTCCAGATATAATTCCTTTGCAATGCTCGCCACAATTGAGAAGGCGACATCGGCAAGCGGCCCTGCTTATAAGCATGCCAAGCTTTCCTAATAGCTGTGCCCAGAAACATAAGCATTTTAAGAGGCGGCAAGCGATGTGCGGAAATAGAGCGATGTGTGACACGCCTGGAAAAACACTTGGCCTTGCTGCCATCCTGGAACTCTGCCCAAATATCCAACCTAACCATTTCTCTGGCTTTGCTTTGCAGGAAAACGATTCCGGAAAATCCGCATTTCAGCGCCCCCTCCTGCTCAGGAAAAAGCAAGGATACGTCCGGTCGCTCGTAGCCATGCACTAATGGCAATTCATTCCCATCGATAATTGCATACAACTTAACTAGCGGGCTCTGTGTCGCGAAAACCCAGCCTGATACATTTAAAATGTTCCGTTCGCCTGAAGTTTTTAACCGAGGAAATTCGAGGTTGCCCATCGCACCATCGAACAATATTGCCCCTCCATAATTCAGATGTTTTTTCAACAAAGTCGACACAAGAGCGTGTTGATTACTCGCTACAATACGACGAATAAATCGTAGCGGCTTTGTAATTTTCCAGCTCGTTGAATCTAAAATATGATTTCGCTCGGCAAAAAAGGTAATAATTTGTCTATCCCGTTCAGCCAGTGCTCCATTAAGGCTGGCTATCTCCCTATCTCGATCGGATTTCTCTTGTGCCAGTTTACTGACTATAGCAGCCAAGCGATCGGTACTTCTTCGCTCTCGTTCGTCAAAAATCTGAGTAAGATTAGTGATCTGCCCATTACGCTCAGCTAAGGCGTCATTGAGACTTACGATTTGTCCATCACGTTCAGTTATTGCTTCGTTGAGACTTGCTAGCTGAGCATTACGCTCAACTACAGACTCTTTGAGATTAGTGATCTGCCCATTACGCTCAGCTAAGGCGTCATTGAGACTTACGATTTGTCCATCACGTTCAGCTACGGCTTGCCAAAGCCGCACTCGTTCATCTTCAAGGATATTAATGTAATCAAACGCCGGAGATGATTCATTTAATCGCAAAGTTAATTCATTAAGCGTATCTTGAATGCTTGGACTTTCTAGCGCTTCTTGGTCTTTGGCTAAACGATGTAGCAAATTATAAGTTACGGCAACCATCTTCGGTGCGCGATTATCTAGTGCAAGTTCAGCCTCAGTAAAACTTGTATGCCTGAGCTCCGTATCCAAAAATTTGTTTTCAAAATCTCTTACTAAAGAACTTTGGCGACCTGGCAGAGGCAATCCGAGATTGGATGAAATTCGAACTATCTGTGAGTAAGGATTTGCCAAAATTTCGTCGTAATCTACCACAACTGACCGAGCGCCTTTCACGAAACTCAGCGAAGGCAACACATGTTGCAACCAAAGAAAATATGCCTTTCCTACTGGAGTAGAGTTTCTTGCCGCCAAAGAAGCAGTAACACTCGCGGGGTTTCGAACAGCTATGACAAAGCTGACGTCACACTTGACCGCCAAAAAAACCTCATTCCAAAAGCCAAACAATCGGCAAGTCCTTGGGTCTTTAAACCCCCAAATACCGTTATTTTCGACAAGCTTTTTTGAAAGATGTTGTGTTGCCCTTAACTTCAATTCACTAACTTGAGAATCTGTTCGAACTTCATCCCATGCCAAGGCCAATCGATCATAAGCAGAGCCCAGGTGCTTCAGCAACGCCTCATTTATCCCTATGCACTCATTGTCCTCCCAAAAGCCTTTGGGATTATCAAAATCAGCCGGGTATAGATCAGTCCCAAGCCCAACCCCCAATAGCTCTAATGATTTTGTAATTGCGCTTGTGCCGCTACGGTGCATGCCTAATACGACAATTAATCTACTACTCTTCATTTCTGTCATCTTCAATCCTGGCTTTATTGTAAGTTAACTTCAGGATAACAGCCAAAATCAACAATACCCGTTGCCAAATCATTTATATCCGGCAGCGCTCTGAACATGGCAATATCAATCAATCGATGTAGGTAAGTTTCGCTGCCATCAACATTTCCAACCACACCCGCATTCAAAAAATATATACCTGGATTTAATGCACAACAAAATCGAAATTCAACTCGATAACTTGATCCTGCGTCCACATAGACCAAGCTATCTCTGGCTGCGCTAGCTGACACACAGCCGCCCAACTCCATTCCAGAAGTGGTCTTAATTAGCATTCCGAAATGCACATTACTTGCGCTCTTTGTAAACTGCACAGTATAAGTGTAACGATAAGTCTTACCACGAATCAGGTTGTTAACCTGCTCACCAGCAGTAGTCAGTATCTCAGGTGATTCTATATAAGCACCATGAGATTCGTACTCGATCGTGCTTGGCTTGAGATTTGGATCAAAGCTTTCTAGCTGTTCTTGTGCATGTGCATGTGCAATTGGCGAGTGATGCTCATGCATAGACCCTTCATCGGTAATGGCAGATTTCATAACGGACTCATCTATTTTACGAATTTGCTCTCGAATGGCGTTACATTTATCCATAGGGGCATAAAGCAGTTTTTGGTATCGCCCAACAATTTGTTTCGGAAACCCAGCCGCCAGCTTTTCTCCTGCATCCATCAGCACGGCACGATCACAAAGCTCAACGATAGTACTGCCTGAGTGTGACACAAATAGGATAGTTGCACCATTCGCACGAATGGCCTCGATGCGAGAAAAACACTTGCGCTGGAAAAGTTCGTCCCCAACAGAAAGTGCTTCATCAATAATCAGAATTTCAGGATCAACATTAATAGCAACCGCAAAAGCTAGGCGCACCATCATTCCGCTGGAATACGTTTTCACCGGTTGCTCGATAAAATCGCCAATATCAGCAAAGGCAACGATGTCATCAAAGCGCGCGTCTATTTCTTCCTTGTCCAAACCCAGCACTGCGCCATTCATATAGACGTTCTCGCGCCCGGTAAACTCGGGATTGAAGCCGGAGCCGAGCTCTAATAAGGCAGCGATGCGTCCATTGGTTTCTACAGTGCCACTAGTTGGATGTAGCGTACCGCAGATCATTTGCAGCAAGGTGGATTTGCCGCTGCCATTGCGCCCGATGATGCCGACGGTTTCGCCTTTTTTAATCTCAAACGATACATCTTTTAGCGCCCAGAATTCACGGAAATATTGCTTAGGGTTCTGCCAAGTTAGCCGTTGCAAACGCGGGGCAACAAACTGTTTTAGCCTATCGCGCGGGTTATCATAGATGTGATAACACTTGCTGAGGTTTTGTACTTTAATGGCGATGTCAGTCATGCGGAATACTCACCGATTAGGTCGCTAACATGGTCGATGATCTTAGGAATGACTGCTAACAGTATCGGGGACAATGTAGCCACAGCTGCATAGACTTCTGGCATTTTGTCATTGGCGTATTCGTGTGCAATCAAATTTCTCAGCTCACGAATTTTGATTAATTCGGACGCATTTGCCCAGCCACGCTTTTCCGCACGGTAGACGCGGTCAAGTATTGTACAGCTTCTCTCTAGTTCAACATCATCAATCAAACGGAAGATGCGTTGAATGAGTAAATCAGCCAAGCGAGCGAAACGACTGGTCAGTGATTCAAGTCGCTCTAGTTGTTCGGGTGATATTTCTTCCTGCCCGATTAAATTGTGGCATCTCTCCATAGAATAGCCCAGGTGAGCGGCAGCGAGCTGCAGATCGGCCAACTCCTCTTTTAGTAGTTCGATTTTTTCTTGTTTCATAACAGTACGCCAGTTTGCATCACCATTCTAGGAAAGGGGCGCATAGTATCGCGATATACTGCAATATCAATTTTACGCTCACCTAGTCGCTGGTGTAATTTTGCTAGAATTTCCAGCTTAGCCATCAAATTGATTGTTTTGGATAGCACCAATAGATCGATATCCCCGCCTTTAGCGGTATCATCTGTGCGCGATCCAAAAAGATAAATCATCGCATCAGCATCGGCCTGATGAATAGTGTCGCGGATAGCTAACTGTTCTTGAGGGGCTATGCGCATGCTGTCCTCCATCGCCATTCGGTTTTGGTTTTGGTTTTGGTTTTGGTTTTGGTTTTGGTTTTGGTTTTGGTTTTGGTTTTTCCAGCTCCATTTGGGCTAGCTACTTTATAGTGTGCCAAAAATTCACGGAAATATTGCTTGAGCCGATCACGCCGGTTGTCGTAAATGTGACAACACTTGCTGAGGTTTTGTACTTTAATGGCGATTTCAGAGGACATCTTTTCCCCTTATTTCTTTTTGTTCATGTTTGTCCACAGCATACTCAAATAATTCAGGTTTAGTCAATGCAAAGAAGTGGCGGCAGTGCCCTACTATTCCATTTGCACATGCGTCTATGATGCGGTTTTCACTCATTTACTTTTCTTCTTGATAGTGTGTTTAAACTTTAAAACAGCAAAGTTGATCTCGATAGTCATCTCTGTATCGCTTGTTTGCAAATCGTCATCAAAAATTTCAGCGATTAGCTCACCACTTTTTTTCATCAGCGATTTTTGATCTGCTTTATCCTGCACTATTGATAGCTCTTTGACGATTCTTGCTAGCGCTCTGATTTTTGCAAAAGTTTCGATTATCGCAAATGTAGCCTCTGTGACCTGCCGCTCTTCAATATCGTCGCTATCCTATACAAGCCTTTTTCAGTGAAGGCTTTTGGCATTACTCTTGTCTTTGAAAACTTTGTGGTCGAAAATTTCGTCCGCAAAACTGCAAACTCAGCGTCACTAAGCTCAAACATATAATCTTGCGGAAATTTATCAGGGTTGTTTTTTACTGCCTCATTGATTCTTTTGGTCTCAACTCCATAAATCACGGCCACATCAGCATCAATCAGTACTTTTTCGCCTCTTATCTCGATGATCAGATCTTTTAAATCCTCAATTTTCACGATGTCACTCATATCAAAAAACTCAAGCTAGCCATGTCCAACGTGACATCCAAGGCCACTATTCGACCATTGGTTTGTATGCTGCCGCTGGTGGGGGGGGGTAAGTGTACCACAGCTCATTTGCAGCAAAGTCGATTTACCGCTACCGTTACGCCCGATAATGTCGACGGTTTCGCCTTTTTTGATCTCAAAAGAGACGTCTTTAAGCGCCCAAAAGTCTCTATGGTAAGTAGGGAGTTAAAGTGGGGGCTCGCAAAAAACCTGCGCAACGGCGGCACTACTCGGCACAGTTTTGGAATGGCGAATTGCTTAAGCCGGTCGCGTGGATTGTCGTAGATGTGGTAGCACTTGCTGAGATTTTCTACTTTGATGGCGATATCACTGGACGATTTCATTTTAATTCCCTAAGAACATTTGGTGCCATATGCAGCAAAGCAGCTATTTCTTGAGCCCACGGATTTATTGGCCCATAGGGTTTAACCAGTATTCCATTTGCAACTCGAAATAACAAACGGGCTTGTTCTCCATCTACCGAGTTATCATATAGATAAGAACGGTCTGCAATTTTTGCTATCAGGGAACAATTTGCCAGCGACTTGGCATAGCGACTAATGATTTTACTGATAGGAACATCATGACCGCCTTCCATAACTCGCATCGCAACCCTTTTGGCGTTAATGGAAGGATCATCTGTCCCTACAAAAAATAATCTAATAAAATAGCCCGCTTTCTTGGCACGTCGTATAAAATCAACTTTATCTGGAGCGGACAACACTGTTTCAAAAGCTAGACTATTGCCTTCACTCAAACATTGCTCTCGTATCTCAGCCGCTTTTTGCGCGGCTTTTAACACTGAATCATAAGAATTCCAGTCGCCAAATTGGTCGCGTGCAATAAAGTCTGGATTGACATACACACAACCGGTCATCCACTCGTGCAGCAGTAATTGTTCGGTAATGGAAGTTTTACCCGCTCCATTTGGGCCAGCAACAATAATCAGCAGAGGACGGTCACTCATAAGCCTTCTTGCAGCTGATTAACCCGGCTGATTTCTTTCCGCAGGTTATCCATCAATTGTTTACGGGCAACACCCGCTTTTTTACGCGCTTCAATCACTACTTCACTCATCAAACTATGCAATTGTTCATCGGAAGGTTCGTTTTCAGTATCATTTAAATCGAAGGGGTGATTATTCATATTTGTACTTCAAAAATGCCTATGTTGCTGTGTGCCTGAATTTTACCATCTATTAACGTTCGACAAAAATTGAAGTAGACACCACTTCTCTTTTTTCGCCTGGAAAATTCCGAATTGAAACCCAAGCCTAGTTCCAGCATGGCAGCGATACGGCCATTGGTTTGCACGCTACCGCTGGTTGGGTTAAGCGTGCCGCAAATCATTTGCAGCAAAGTCGATTTACCGCTACCGTTACGCCCGATGATGTCGACGGTTTCGGCTTTTTTGATCTCAAAAGAGACATCTTTAAGCACCCAGAAGTCTCTATGGTAAGTGGGGAGTCGCAAGTGGGGAGTCGCAAAAAACCTGCGCAACGGCGGCACTACTCGGCACAGTTTTGGAATGGCGAATTGCTTAAGCCGGTCGCGTGGATTGTCATAGATCTGGTAGCACTTGCTGAGATTTTCTACTTTGATGGCGATGTCGGTCATGTTGACAACCCCGTCAACAAATATCCGGAAAGCTCCGGATAGCTTGGAAATGCCGTGTCGTAACTCGCTAACTGAGCGCCATACTCCAATGCTGTAGCGATGATAATCCGGTCAGCCGGATCACGATGAATATCAGTCAATTTCACAGATCGTTGTGCAATTAAGCAAGTAATGGGCAAACATTCAACACCGGACTGTTCCAGCGCTTCCCTTATCCACTCATCTATTGATAGCGGTAGTTCCAGTTTTCGGCCCTTAACTAATAACGACACTTCGAAACAGGATATGGCGGAAATAACAACTCTGTCAGCGCCTTCTATCGCTGATGCAATAGCTGGTTTTAATGCATCACGACCAAGCAATATCCAGTTGACCCATATATGGGTATCTAACAAAATCATACCAAGTCTTCCCAATCCTCAATAGGCGCAGCTGGAGCGATGATATCGCCCAGAATTTTACCTTGCCCGGCAATACGCGGGGATGGCTGGCGTTTTGCCTTCAGTGCGGGCGCTTCTTCAGCCGGCAACAAAGTGACAATGACTCTGGCCTCTTCTACGGATGGCTTATCAGTTAGCCAGGTCAAGTGGCCGTGATCGTATATGGCTTGATAACTCTGCAGCATTTTAACCTCCTAATGTGTGATTATTGATTCCATGTAGAGTAAGGTGTGATTTTTCCTTGAGCGCCCAGGATTCGCGAAAATATTGCTTAGGATTCTGCCAAGTTAAACGTTGCAAACGCGGAGCCACAAACTGCTTAAGCCGGTCACGCGGGGTGTCGTAGATATGGTCGCACTTGCTGAGGTTTTGTACTTTATTGGCGATGTCCGTCGCTACTGTTTTGGTCAATTCAAATGGCTTCATGGCATCCCTCTGGACACTGTTCCGGCAAAGTCAGCTCTCCAGGTAAACTTTCTTTTTTATGGCCCATTCGCGTCACTGCATCTTGGCGCAAACGATTGACTGTTTCTATTAAAACCAAGCTGTATTCTTTTGCCAACACCAAGTCCTGAGCAAACTTTGCAGGGTCTGTCATATATTCATGCACCAGACGGTTGCGAAGATTGCGCATTTCAAGCCATCGCTCCGTACTGGTTAACACGCCAAGTCGCTCAGCGCGATTAAGTGTTTCAATTTGACTACCGGGCTTCTCTGCTAGCGCAAGTAGCCATCGTGGAAATAATTTATCCGCCACTGTATATTGCATTCTGCCAAACCGGGACACAAAAGCTTCCATCTGCTCGGCACAATCGGCATTTTGCTCCAAATTATTTACCCACTCGACATCAATTACCTGGCTGAATAGACCGCTCCAACTGTAAATCAGATGCCTGCCTTCTTTCGCGACTATCTCTAAGGTATCCAGAAAACGCGCTACAGGTAAATCCAGGGGTGAAGTCATAAGCTTATTCCGGTCATGCTTGCTTGTTCGTGTATCGATTGCCAGTGTGTTGAGGGATCAATTACCAACACATCTATCGGTTGATCGCCGATGCGTAGTTGCAGTCTGGCGATCAATTGTATCGCTTTACGCTCAACATCCGCCATTAAAAATGGCAGCTCAACGAGCAAGTCAATATCGCCACCTCGCGCATCATCATTTATCCTTGATCCAAAAACTTTTACATGAGCCTCTGCACCAAAAACCTCTTGAGTTGTATCTTTAATGATTTTCTGTGTTTGCAAAGAGAGTCGCATCGTTTAATCATCCACCGAACGAAGATTGTATTGAGCAATCACCGCAATAATAGAGTGCCCTGTTAAACGTTTTTATTTTAAATGAACCTTGTTTAAGTGCCCAAAATTCGCGGAGGTATTGCTTGGGTGCTTGCCAGGTTAGCCGTTGCAGACGAGAGATCACAAACTGCTTAAGACGGTCGCAGATGAGATTGCACTTGCTGAGGTTTTGTACTTTGAGGGCGATGTCAGTCATTTAGGTTTTTGCTATTCTGGCAGAGTTTTTGGGTTACCGTTTCAAGCATTGGAACCAGTTCTAATGCACGTAATACACTTTGCCTTAATAAGTCCATATCTTCAATATATTCGTGCACCAAGCTGTTGCGAAGACTGCGTGCTTCAATCCAGTCTGTAACGCTGGGTATTAATTCCAGTTTTTCTGCACGATTGAGATTATCCAATACCGTTCCGATAGGTTCAAGTTGCATTTTCAGATAGACAGGCAGGCAGCAGCTTATCACCTAGCGTGTCTTGCAGGCGACGAAAGCGGCTAACTAAGGCATCAAGTCTTTCGGTTAAGTCGGCGTTTTGTTCAAGTGCATCCAGCCAGCGAAATTGTGGATCAGCCTGCCTTAGCTTTTCTACCGTACAAATAAGGTAATAACGCTCTTTAATAACCACTCGCCGAAGATGATCCTGTCTTGCAGCAAGATCAGCATTGGTATATTTATCGGTCACAACCTGACCCCCTTGGAAAGGGCTTGTTGATGCACCTGTTCAAGCGCAGTTGATGGATCAATAACTATTACATCAAATTTCTGCAAACCAAGTTTTATTTGCAACAGAGCATTATAGCGCGCACCCAACACGGCTTTATTAGCGGTAGGCGACTCCAGCTTTATTAGCAAGTCTACATCACCTCCCTTGGCATTGTCATCCAATCTGGAGCCAAACAGCCAAACCGACGCTTGCTCTCCAAATATTTTTGTGGCCGTTTCTGTGATTGTTGCTTGATAATTAGGCGGCAAGCGCATAGCTTTCACTTTATAAAATTAACGGGTTAGACATGACCCATTGCTTAAGCCAGCCGTACGGGTTGCCGTAGATGTGGTAGCGCTTGCTGAAATTGGTAGCGCAGATACCGATGTTGGCTGATTAAATCCTTCGACAAGCTCAGGATGAACGGTAATAGATTGATTCCGTTCGTGGTGAGCTTGTCGAACCATGAGCGGAATCAATTTGTTCAGCGCTTCCTTAAAGGACATCGGCAAACCCCTTCCTGGTTTTTTGAAACAACGCGTAGCCTAGCCACGCAACTATTATGGCTGCGAGCGTGTAAATACCCAAGCCCATCCAGTTAGGCAAATGCCCCCAAATCAAAACTTCTCGCGCCTGCTCGATAATAAAGGTGAGGGGGTTAGCCATAATGAATGATCGAAACCTTTCCGGCACTGCGTTGACCGGATAAAAGACCGGGGAAAGGAACATCAACACGGTGGTAATAATGCCGATGGTCTGTCCGACATCGCGCAAAAACACACCCAAGGATGCAAGCATCCAAGCCAAACCAAGCGTAAGAATGACCAGCGGCAACAATACGAGCGGGATGAATATCGCCGTCCAGTTAAGATAGCTATTAAAGAGTGCAAAGGCGGCCAATAGCACGCCAAGACTGATAAGGCTATGGAATAGCGCAGCACCCATGGCAATGACGGGAAGTATTTCAATTGGGAACACTACTTTCTTGACGTAATTGACGTTGGAAAGAATCAATCCGGGGGCGCGATTGAGTACCTCACTAAACAAACCGAGCACGATCATACCAACAAACAGCACTACTGCGAATTGCGTTTTACTATCGTCGCCACCCATCCCACCCCAGCGAGATTTGAAAATCTCGGAAAAGACGAAGGTGTACACTACCAGCATGAACACCGGATTGAAAAACGACCAAGTCAGCCCCATGACCGAACCCTTGTAACGACCTACCACTTCACGCTTGGTCATTTGCATGATGAGCTGGCGGTTACGCCAAAGACTTTTTACCAATGACAAGATCGACGTGGGCTGGACGGCGTGGGGGTTGATAGCTATTGAGGTGTGGCTCATGCAAAATACTCCGCTTCTGCCAATAGTTTGCCAAGCTGGTCTTTTGCAGACAATGCAGGTTCGCCTTGGATGGGCCATTCGATGCCGATGTCCGGGTCATTCCAAGCTATGCTGCGCTCGAATTCCGGCACCCAATAATCGGTAGTTTTATACAGGAACTCCGCAGTATCCGAAATAACCACAAAACCATGCGCGAAGCCTTCTGGAACCCAAAGCATACGCTTGTTTTCGGCCGATAGTTCCTCTGTTACGTGCTGGCCAAAAGTCGGTGAGCTGCGGCGAATATCCACAACCACATCAAACACCGCCCCCTGAACCACGCGAACCAGTTTGCCTTGCGGTTGCTTGATTTGGTAATGCAGGCCGCGCAACACATTTTTCACCGAGCGCGAATGGTTGTCTTGCACAAAATCCACGTCCCGTCCGATCAGTTCGGCGAATTGACGGCGGTTGTAGCTTTCAAAAAAGAAGCCCCGTTCATCGCCGAACACTTTGGGTTCAATAATCAATACATCTGGGATAGCCGTGGGGATAGCTTTCATGGCTGTAGCCCTTCTTTCAATAAGCGTTGCAAGTATTGACCGTAACCATTTTTTGCCAGCGGCTGAGCCAGCTTTTCCAGTTGCTCGGCGTTGATGAAGCCTTGGCGGTAGGCAATTTCTTCCGGACAAGCCACTTTCAAGCCCTGTCTATGCTCTATAGTTTCGATAAAGTTGCTGGCTTCGATCAGGCTCTCGTGAGTGCCGGTATCAAGCCAAGCATAACCTCGCCCCATGATTTCTACATTGAGTTGGTTGCGTTCGAGGTAAATCCGGTTCAGGTCGGTAATCTCCAGTTCGCCCCGAACAGATGGTTTGAGGCTGGCGGCGATGTCGACGACCTGATTGTCGTAGAAATACAGGCCGGTGACCGCATAGTTGCTTTTGGGGTTTGCCGGCTTTTCTTCCAGGCTGGTGGCGCGGCCCTGTGCGTTGAAGGCTACTACGCCATAACGCTCGGGGTCTTGCACATGGTAGGCGAAAACGGTTGCACCTTGATCGCGGACTGTGGCGTTTTTAAGCTGGGTATGCAGGTCATGTCCGTAGAAGATATTGTCGCCCAGCACCAAGGCACTGGGAGCGTTGCCGATGAAGTCTTTGCCGATGATGAAGGCCTGGGCAAGGCCGTCCGGGCTGGGTTGCTCGGCATATTGCAGGTTCAGTCCCCAGTCGCTGCCATCGCCTAGCAACTGCTCGAAGCGCGGCGTATCCTGTGGCGTGGAGATGATCAGGATGTCGCGAATTCCCGCCAGCATCAGGGTGCTGAGCGGGTAGTAGATCATCGGCTTATCGTAAATCGGCAGCAGTTGCTTGGAGACGACTTTGGTCACCGGGTACAACCGGGTGCCGGAGCCGCCGGCCAAAATAATACCTTTTCGTTGAGTCATGATAGTTTTTCGTGGATTTGAGATAGCATGCGTTTAGCAGAGCTTAAATAATCATATTGAGCCAAATCCAAAGATTCGGCTTCATTTTGTAGCGTCTGGACAATTCCCAAAACATGTCCGTCACGTCGTTTGCAGACAGCAATGCCTGCAAAAAAAAGCGGGGCATTGCTCATATATTCATATACTGGCAGCTTTCTGGGGCCGACAAAAACCTCCGTATTACCTAGCCATTGCATGGCTTCAGAATATACTTCACCCGGTCACGCCTGCGGATTTTTCAAATAGCTGGAATTTTGGGTTTAAAAGTGTTTTAACTTGTTCCTTGAAAGCAGATTTCACCTTATCAAGGCAGTCGTCAATAGCTTCCTTGAAGTGGCAAAA
>JADHTX010000055.1 GCA_016784875.1 Methylobacter sp. | reverse complement strand
CTTTTTCGGTAAAGTCGATCTTTATCATGTCAGGTTTTGTGTTTAAATTTGAGTATTATACCCTCTTCATTTTCCGCAAATTTGACCGGTCTGAGTATATTTTAACAGAAACGGATGTTTAAGCATGTACATTCCTCACTAAAGATTTTACAATGAGTCATAGTTAAATTTGCGTAATGATTTTTTCCATATATTATGAAAATTCATAGTTCCTCATTAAGTTCGACCATCAGCCTTAACCAAAAAGTTGGTAAGAATAATGGTGTGCAAAATAATGACGAAAAAAAACTATCTGTCGCAAAGGATGCTCCAGACAAAAAGGTTAATCAGCCTTCTACACCCGATGAAATTAAAAAAACACTGGACAACGTTGGTTTAAGCGCTGATTTAACAAGCAAAAATAATATAATCCAACCAACCGACTCACGAATCCAGAGAGCGCTTTCCGCCTACAATCAGGAATTCAATGCACCGTTGCAAGATCAACGTGCTCAATTGATAACAGGAATAGATGCTTACGCCTGATCACCCTACCCTCAGTGACTAATGAAACAGCTTTTCGAATTTTTCCCCATACTTTTATTTTTTATTGCTTTTAAACTTTACGATATATATGTCGCTACCGCCGTTGTCATTGTGGCAACCGTTATCCAGGTAGCTTTTGCCTGGTTTAAATACCGTAAGGTAGAAACCATGCAATGGATTACTTTAGGGTTGATTCTGGTAATGGGCGGAGCAACTCTCTACTTACAGGATGAGCAATTTATCAAATGGAAGTTATCCATTATAGAATGGTTATTCGGCACCGCCTTTTTGGGCAGTCAGTTTGTTGGTAAAAAACCCTTTATTGAAAAAATGCTGTCCGGCAGCTTAACTTTGCCTTCATTGATCTGGAAACGATTAAATACTATGTGGGGCTGCTTTTTTATTAGTGTAGGCTTTATCAACCTGTATGTGATGTACAATTACAATACTGATGATTGGGTTACTTTTAAAACATTTGGCGTACCGGCTTTGATGGTCGTTTTTATTTTGTTACAAATGGCTTTTTTATATAAGTACATACCCGATACAGAGGAATAAAAACGTGTTATACGCCATTATCAGCGAAGACATAGTTGATAGTCTGGAGAAAAGACTGTCTGTGCGCCCGGCGCATCTCAAACGACTACAAGTACTACAGGATAACGGACGTCTGGTTTTAGCGGGCCCCCATCCTTCAATTGACAGTGAGAACCCCGGTTCAGCAGGATTTACCGGCAGCCTCGTAGTTGCTGAATTTGAAAATCTTGCAGATGCGAGGCAATGGGCAGATGCTGATCCCTATATCGATGCAGGGGCTTATGCCAAGGTTACCGTTAAACCATTTAAAAAGGTCTTTCCACAATGACATCCGAGTTAATTAAAAAGCAGCTAAATGACGCTTTTAAACCAGAGATTTTAGAAATTATTGATAACAGTACGGCTCATGCCGGACATGCCGGCGCCAGTGGCGGCGGTCATTATCATGTCACTATCGTTGCTGAAGTTTTCGAAGGCAGGTCTTTAGTTCAACGGCACCAGCTAGTTTATAATGCACTGGGCGATATGATGAAACAACAAATTCATGCCTTAGGCATTAATGCTCTATCACCCTCTGAAGAAACCAAAGGAAGATTATAAATGAAAAAAAAATTCATACCTCTACTTATTGTCGGCACAGCATTGGTCGCTGGTTGTAATCAGGAAAAAGCATCTGATACAGGCAGCACTTCTACTCCTGCTGCAACTACGATTGATAAAGCTGATGCCGTTGCAATTGTCAATGGGCAGTATATCGCTAAATCAACGCTTGCCGCATTGGAAAAAGAAATCGCCGAACGTAGTCACGGCCAATCTTTTCCTAAAGAAAAATTGATTGAAGAACTTATTCAGCGTGAGTTGTTGGTTCAGGATGCCATGCAAAAACAACTGGATAAGTCTCCTGAATTGGCAGCTCAGCTAGAGGCAGCTAAAAAGGCATTGTTAACCCAAGCTGATCTGCAAAACTTTATTAAAGCCAACCCAGTTACCGATGCTGAAGTCAAAGCTGAATACGACAGCAAAATTGCCGCAGAAAAAGGAACTGAATTTAAGGCCAGTCATATTCTGGTTAAAACCGAAGCAGAAGCTAAAAAACTGATTACGGAATTAGATAAGGGAGCAGATTTTGCCAAATTAGCTAACAAGAACTCATTAGACGCTAAAGAATCGCAAAATGGTGGTGATTTGGGTTGGTTTTCTTCCGCACAAATGGTCGCGCCTTTCTCTGAAGCTGTAGCTTCCCTGGAAAAAGGCAAATACACTAAAGAACCCGTCAAAACGCAATTTGGGTATCATGTGATTTTAAAAGAAGATTCTCGTGCGTTAACGCCTCCTCCATTGGAAGCGGTTAAAGAGCAGCTGACGCCTTTCCTGCAACGCAAAAAAGTTCAGAATATGATAGAAACTTTGCGTAAACAAGCCAAAGTAGAGATATTAGTGCCGCTGACCGACGAACAACCAAAAGCTGAGGATGTTCCGGCAGAACAACCTGCTGCTGAAGCGCCAGCCACGCCGGCAGATGAACCTGCTAAAACGGTTGAAGGTGAAGCTACTCCGGCGGCAAAGCCTGCTGAACCAGTTGCTGAACCTGCCAAAGCCGCTGAGCCGACAGCAGAACCAGCTAAGGCCGTTGAACCAGTCACTCCAACTCCAGAAGCAGCTCCAAAATAAGTACCCTGTAATGCAGAAAAGGGCGGTTTATCCGCCCTTTTTTATGTGATTTTTTCCAGGTACTGCACTATAAACTGCACACTTCGATTTCCCCTAAATTCGTTAATATCAAGTTTATAAGCCGCCTTGATGTGCCGTAACCCCAGCCAGTTTTCCGGTTGATCCACATAAAATGCAATCGCATCGATTAACAAATCGCCAAACGGTTTTCTCAGCACTAACTTAAGATGGCGCTGCCCAACTATACGCGATTGAATAACATCAAAAACACCATCGAAAACAGGTTCGGGGAACTCCTGCCCCCAAGTTCCGGCGTTTAGCAATAGCTCAGCAAATTCAATGGTCATCTCATTTTCAGTCAACTCACCATCGGAATAAATTTTCTGTTCAAGGTCGATAGTCGCTAGGCGCTTTCTGACCAAAGCATCAAAAGCCAATGCAAAAGGAGGATAGTCATGCATTTTTAAGCTCATGCCGGCGGCCATCGCGTGTCCGCCGAATTTATTCAGTAATTTAGGGTGCAGCGCTGCAATATCACTCAACACATCACGAATATGAACGCCGGGAATTGAGCGGGCAGAGCCCTTTATCTCATCTTTTCCGGCGGGTGCAAAAGCAATAACGGGGCGGTGCAATTGATCTTTAATCCGCGACGCCAAAATACCGATAACACCTTGGTGCCAATTTGCGTCATATAGACAAACGCCCGCAGGCAAATGGTGTTCATCAAGCTTTTTCATCTCACTCAACAACGCCATGGCCTCATTTTTCATTTGCCCTTCAATCTCGCGCCGGTCATTGTTAAGTTCATCGAGTTGCAGAGCCATTTGTTTTGCCAGCGCCGGATCATCGGTTAACAGACATTGAATTCCCAATGACATATCGTCCATACGACCTGCTGCATTAAGCCTAGGTCCTAGTGCAAAACCTAAATCCGAGGCAAAAATGGCTTCCGGTTTTCTACCCGATACTTCGATCAGCGCATTAATCCCCGGATGCGATCGTCCAGTGCGTATTCTCAACAGTCCTTGATGTACCAGAGCCCGGTTGATTTGATCCAGCGCAACGACATCGGCAACCGTACCTAATGCGACATAATCAAGTAACTGAGCGAGATTGGGTTCCTGAAGCTGATGTTGCTCGAACCAGTTGTTTTCTCTTAACCGGCTTCTTAAAGCCATTAGTACATAAAAAATCACACCGACGCCGGCAAGAGCGCCGCTTGGGAATTTATCATCGGCCAGATTGGGATTTACGATCGCAGCGGCATCAGGCAACTCGTGGCCCGGCAAATGATGGTCGGTAATCAGGACTTTCATGCCCAGCTCCTTGGCCACCCTAACCCCATCTATACTCGATATGCCGTTATCGACGGTAATAATCACATCGGGGTTCTGCTGTTTAACCAGATCGACAATTTCAGGCGTCAAGCCGTAGCCGTATTCAAACCGGTTCGGCACGACAAATGAGACCTCCCCTGCCCCCAGCAATTGCAAGCCCTTGATAGCCACTGCACAACTGGTTGCGCCGTCAGCATCGAAATCGGCCACAATACAAATCCGTTGTTGCTCATTGATAGCAGCGATTAAATGACCCACCAAAGCTTCCATGCCCGACAGCAACCACGGTGACGGCAGTTTTGCCAGCGTCCTGTCGAGTTCCGTTTCCGAAGTTAAGCCCCTGGCTAAAAAAATACGTTCCAAAACAGGATGAATTTCACTCAAGTTGGCGCGTTTTTTCGGAACGGGACGGAGAACTATGTTTTTTTTTACGCCTTGATAATACATGTATTTTCCAATAAAAAAGCCAACATTAGTCGGCTTCGGATACTCGCTAAACTCTATCCAACCAATAATCCGGGCGACGACGATGCGAGGCAACGACCAGCACCTCAACATCCGCACCTAATTGTCGGTAAAGAATATTGTACGGAAAACCAGGAAGCCGATACCGTCGAATATTAGGCGGAAACTCGATTTTATAGCGATGTGGGGAGGTGCAAATTTTGACCATTGCCGCATTAAAAGCGGCAAGATAACGAGCACCTAAACCCGGCTGTCTGGATTCGTAATAGACAACATGCTCCAAATGCTCAACCCGCGCCTTCGGGTTAAAAAAGTAGCTCACTTTAACAGTGCTTGAGCTTCCCGATTAACCACATCGGCAGGGATGCGCTGCACCAATCCGCTGTCCATCTCGTCAGCGCGACGCGCGGCCTCTTCAAACCAAAGCTGTTCAACTTCCGTTTCCGTTAAGGTGTCGAGACTGGATAACAATTGTTCTGCCAATCGCGCCCGTTCTTGAGGCGAAAGCAGCAGTGCTTCATGACGGATAGTTTCAATATTCATAGTAAATTTACCACCTCAATTTAAGTAATATATAAACATCATCATGCCTGAAATGTTGGGCAACGAAAAGATGTTGCCCAACTTACTTATTTTTATTACGTTTCGAAAATCCCTAAGCATCAAAAGAGGTACGCACAGCGTACCCTACATGGCTTCGGTTACATCGGATATATTTGGAGAATATTACGCAACCTTTGCTCACATTTAGCGTTAACTGCACATTTTGCGTCTAGGTCGTACACGAATCTTCTCATGGCATCTAGGAGAGCCATATGAAGATCACCGAAATACACTGGCAAGTGCTTACCGCCATCAATCATTCTAGCAAGCGCGACGAACCTGCGCGACTCCTCACTATTTTCTCCCCGTCGTAATACTGAAGTTCTCGTGCCTTGCCAGAACGCGAAAGATCGGACTGAGAAGTGAATGTATGCAGAACCGCGCAACGGGCTGCCCACAAATCAACCTCATTGAACTCGGTACCTGGGTATGACAAAAAGTACTTCTTAATCCAGTTCTTGAAAGACTCACTTGTAGCAGATGTTTGGTTGGATGGAGCGTCGAGAAATCCGACAGTGTCTATTGTCGAATAGATTACAACAAGTAAGTGATCATAGAGCTCCTTCTCGAACAGAATGCTTGTCGCATCAACCGTGGCCGAAACATATTTATGAATCATCTCTTCAATGCTTGAAAGATGGGGCATTTGGTGTCCTCTGATGTCTCAATTTTAAAAATGAGAAAGGCAATAACTGTAATCGCTAGCACGATCAGAGGCCATAGGGCGCCAGCGATGACGGCAACAATGATAGACGGAAGCCAGCCCAAACCAACGCCAAGAAGAAATCCATATGTGGCTATGCAATATATCCAACTACCAATAAACGTGATGAAGGAATTCCAAATCCGGTACCGTACCACTCATTGTTATTTTGCATTTGCGAATCTCTAATGTTTTTCTGGTTCCAAATCTCCAGATTGGGAATCGCTGGGCAAAATAGGAAGCTGGAGCTTCCAAAACCGAATTCCCAAGCTTTGAATTTGGAAATAAACTAGCGCAAAACAGGCTTTATCCGCGTAAATCCGTAAAAATCCGCATCATCCGTGTTTTATTTTCTTACAAACAATCCAAAATAGCTTTCTTAACCGCAT
This sequence comes from Methylobacter sp., assembly GCA_016784875.1. GTDB lineage: Bacteria > Pseudomonadota > Gammaproteobacteria > Methylococcales > Methylomonadaceae > Methylobacter_A. Next base: position 7,498 of record JADHTX010000055.1, on the reverse strand, counting down.
CCAAACTGGCTTCAATTGTCACCGGATGCGCAGCGGCACATTGCGCGATGGCCGTATCGGGATCTTTCAATCCGTTACCGGTCAAGGTGCAGACAATCTTGCTGCCTTCGGGGATTTTACCGGAACCGATGTCATGCAAAGCTCCGGCTAATGAAGTCGCCGAGGCTGGTTCGCAAAAGATGCCTTCGTACTGGGACAGCATTTTTTGCGCGGCTAAAATCTGTTCGTCGGTAAACTTGTCGAACCAGCCGCCGGACTCTTTTTGCGCGGCCCAAGCAAAATCCCAAGATTGCGGATGACCGATGCGTATTGCTGTAGCTATGGTTTCCGGCTCGTCGATCATGTGACCGGCTACGAACGGCGCTGCCCCGGCGGCTTGGTAACCGCACATTACAGGGCGAGTACTGCATACACGACTAGCCGCATATTCGCTATAGCCTTTCCAGTAAGCGGTGATGTTACCGGCATTGCCGACTGGTAGGCAGTGGTAATCAGGCGCAAAACCAAGGTCGTCGACAATTTCAAAGGCGGCGGTTTTTTGTCCGTCAATTCTGAACGGATTAATCGAGTTAACGATGGTGACCGGCGCCTGTTCGGCGACTTCTTTAACCAGCGCCATACCCTTGTCGAAGTTGCCGTTAATCTGGATAATTTCAGCGCCATACATTAAGGTTTGCGCCAATTTGCCCTGGGCAATTTTACCGTCGGGTATTAATACAAACGCTTTAATTCCGGCCCGTGCTGCGTAGGCTGCGGCTGAGGCGGAGGTATTGCCGGTTGAAGCGCAGATGATGGCTTGACTACCGGCTTCTACTGCTTTAGTGACCGCCATGGTCATACCGCGATCTTTGAATGAGCCGGTTGGATTTAGGCCTTCAAATTTGACATAAATATCAACCGCTTTGCCAATCAAGCGCGGGATATTTTGCAATTGAATCAGCGGTGTATTACCTTCGTTCAGGCTGATGATGCGTGTGGTTTCGCTAACGGGTAAACGATCTCTGTAGCGTTCTATTAAACCTGTGTAGTGTTTATGCGTAGACATATGTTTTATTTATCCCAAAGTTTCCAGGCGGATTCGGTTGATTTGACCGGTAACGGTTTTTAATGCTTCTATCTCAGCGATAGCCGCGTTCATTTCTTTTTCCAGCGTAATCTGAGTCAGCATGATAATCGGTACCGAAGTCTCGTTGTCTAACGATTTTACCTGTCTAATGGCTTTAATGCTTATTTGATGGTTAGCCAGAATCCGAGTCACTTCGGCCAAAACCCCCGGCTTGTCTTCAGCATTAAGCCTCAGATAATAAGAGGTTCTAAATAATTCAGATGATAACACTGGGATGTCGGCTAAGGCATTGGCCTGAAAGGCTAAATGCGGCACACGATTTTCAGGGTCGCTGGTTAAGGCTCTGACCACGTCGATCACATCGGCGACAACCGAGGACGCGGTTGGTTCGGCTCCGGCTCCGGCTCCATAATATAGCGTAGGCCCAACGGCATCGCCTTTAACCAACACGGCGTTCATCACACCGTCGACATTGGCGATAAGACGACGCTCTGGAATCAGCGTTGGATGTACTCGTAATTCGATACCTTCCGAAGTTTTGCGTGCGATACCTAGATGCTTAATGCGGTACCCCAGTTGTTCAGCATACTCGACATCGGCACGGGTAATTTTAGTAATGCCTTCGGTATAAACCTTGTCGAACTGCAACGGGATGCCAAAAGCAATGGCCGCCAAAATGGTTAGTTTATGACCAGCATCTATGCCTTCCACATCAAAGGTAGGATCGGCTTCTGCGTAGCCCAACGCTTGCGCCTCGGCCAATACGTCGGCAAAATCGCGGTCTTTATCGCGCATTTCGGTCAGGATGAAATTCCCTGTACCGTTGATAATGCCTGCCAACCATTCGATTTGATTGCCACTCAAGCCTTCCCGTATGGCTTTGATAATGGGGATACCACCGGCAACAGCGGCTTCAAAAGCGACGATGACGCCTTTTTCACTGGCTTTGGCAAAAATCTCGTTGCCATGCAAGGCAATTAGAGATTTATTGGCCGTTACGACATGCTTGCCGTTTTCTATGGCTTTTAACACCATATCTTTGACCGGCCCTGCCCCGCCTATGAGTTCCAAAATGATTTCAATTTCTGGATCATTAATGATTTCATAAGGATCGGTTGTTAGGGCGATGCCTTGTGTGTCGCAAATACGTTGCTTATTCAAATCCTTTGCCGACGCACGAGTAATGATGATTTCGCGACCTGCTCTACGGGCGATTTCTGCCGCATTACGTTTCAACACATTGACGGTGCCGCCACCGACAGTACCTAATCCTAATACACCTACTTTTACCGGTTTCAAATCAAACTCCAGTTAAAAAATCATTTACCACAGAAGGTACGAAAGACACGATGAAAATAACCCAATTAACGAAAAATTTCGTGTTCTCGGTAATTGCTCTTGCATCCTTGCTGTCGTGGTTATTCCATCATTAATGGTTGTTAAAAAATAAGTTTTTTTACATCACTCCGTAGTGCGGGGCGACGAAAACTCATCATTATATAACTTTGTCTTTCTTCATCATATTGCGTATGCCGCGAACCGCCTGACGAGTGCGGTGTTCATTTTCAATCAGTCCGAAGCGGACATGATCATCGCCATGCTGCCCAAAACCAATGCCAGGAGAAACTGCGACTTTAGCCTCAGCCAGCAGTTTTTTGGAAAACTCAAGCGAACCCATGGCTTGATAGGCTTCGGGAATGCGAGCCCAGACAAACATAGTGGCTTTCGGTTTTTCAACCGGCCAGCCGGCTGCCGTTAAGCCGTCGCACAGGACGTCGCGTCTTTTTCGGTACATCTCGGCAATTTCAGTAACACACTCCTGTGGGCCTTCAAGAGCCGCAATCGCAGCAATTTGAATCGGCATAAAAGTGCCGTAATCCAGGTAAGATTTAATGCGTGCCAAAGCGGAAACCAAGTCTTTATTCCCGCACATAAAACCCACGCGCCAGCCCGGCATATTGTAACTTTTCGATAACGAGAAAAACTCTACCGCGATGTCTTTTGCGCCTTCGACTTGTAAAATTGACGGCGCTTTGTAGCCGTCGAAAACAATGTCCGCATAGGCAATGTCTTGTACCACCCAGATGTTATGTTCTTTGGCAATAGCGATAATTTTTTCAAAAAAATCCAATTCCACACACTGACTGGTTGGATTGCCGGGAAAATTGAGAATCAGCATTTTCGGTTTCGGCCATGAATCGACAATGGCTTTTTCCAGCTCTTCAAAGAAATTACCGCCTGGAATCATCGGTACATGCCTAAGATCGGCACCGGCAATCACCACACCATACGGATGTATCGGATAAGCAGGATTGGGTACCAGCACCACATCTCCAGGTCCCAAAGTCGCCAGCGCCAAATGCGCCAAACCTTCTTTTGAACCTATGGTCACAATAGCTTCCGTTTCCGGATCCAAGTCGACATCATAGCGATTTTTATACCAGGTACAGATGGCTTTTCTTAGTCGGGGTATGCCCTTGGAAACCGAGTAACGATGCGTATCTGGACGGTGGACGGCCTCAATCATTTTTTGGACAATATGATCTGGCGTAGGCTGGTCGGGATTACCCATGCCAAAATCGATAATGTCTTCACCCTCCGCTCGAGCTTTAGCTTTCAGCTCATTAACAATGTTAAAAACGTAGGGAGGTAAACGACTTATTCTATGAAATTGTTCCATCGACAGCTCTTGAAAAACCGGTGTTTAAGTGAAAGTTAAAAAATGTTGCCCAAGGTACTGTTATTAATACGCTATGTCAAATAGAAACAGTACCCGGACTGACTAGTGCTTTAAGAGCAAAACTTGCTCCACACGCATCAAGTCTTCTTGGGTATCGACACCGGCAGCCGGTGTTTGGTCTACAACTTTTACTCGAACAGCTTCACCGTGCCAGAGTATTCTTAATTGTTCCAACGATTCAACCGACTCCAGCAAGGAAGCATCCCATCGGCAGTAGCGATTTAAAAATTCAACCGTATAAGCGTACATGCCGATATGCCTGAGATAGGGTAATTTCCCTGAGGGCTTACTGCCAGTCAAGGTAAAAGTATCCCTTTCCCATGGAATCGGTGCGCGGCTAAAATAAAGCGCATAACCGGCTTTATTTAAAACGACTTTGACAGCATTGGGATTAAAAATCTCTTCGGAATCGGTAATTTCGGCGGCCAGAGTCGCTATACCGGCTTGCTGCTGATCAGCTAATGCCGCCGCAACATCCCGAATATAAGCGGGTGGAATAAGCGGTTCATCGCCTTGCAGGTTAACGATAATTTCATCGCCAACCCAGCCGCATAGTCTTGCAACTTCGGCAATTCTTTCGGTGCCGCTTTGATGATCGGCGCGAGTCATGACCGCTTTAAAGCCCAAGTCGCCGACTGCTTGAAAAATCCGCTCATCATCGGTAGCGACTATGATTTCGTCAGCATCGGCTTCCTGAGCGCGCTCGCAGACATGTGCAATCATCGATTTCCCTGCAATGTTCAGCAGCGGCTTACCCGGCAACCGTGTCGACCCATATCTTGCCGGGATCACGACTTTAAAACGCACTGTCATTTGGATAGTGCGTCGATTTCATCGTTAGTTAATTCGCGCGCATCATCTTCAAGCATGACCGGAATATCATCACGGATAGGGAAAGCTATACGATCGGCTTTGCAGATAAGTTCCTGCTTTGTCTTGTCATAAATCAACGGACTCTTGCATAATGGACAAGCCAGAATATCGAGCAGTTTTTTATCTATCATGGTTTTCTCTTAAATAATAAAGTGATTTGTTGCCGTCTAAATATTTTACAGTATTTTACAGTATTTTTAAGTAGCCTGTTTTGTCCATCATACGTGGAATGAGGCGCATCATTTACAACACAGCATGAACATACCCTAATCAGCAATGATAATGCACCGTGTTTGAATCGACAGAGCTTACCTATCTATGGTCAAATAATGATTAACTTTTGGCCGAGGTTTTTATGATGATAGCGCTACCGATGAATTCTGGCATCATTCAAGCTATCGTATTGCTTGTTGTCGCGAACGGTGCACCGGTACTGATTAATAAAGTATTGGGTAAGCGCTGGGCATGTCCAGTAGATAATGGCTTAATGCTGCGAGACGGACATCGCTTATTCGGGCACAGTAAAACTTGGCGCGGTATAGGTTCAGCCATTTTAAGTACAACACTGATCGCAATTTTAAGCGGAATAGGATCTTTAACGGGAATACTGTTCGGCACATTGGCAATGAGCGGCGATTTACTGGCAAGCTTTATCAAACGCCGAATGGCTTGCACTGAAAGCAGTCGAGCGCGAGGTCTCGACACGGTGCCCGAATCACTGTTACCTATACTGCTATTAAAAGAGCCTCTGGCATTAAGCCTGCTTGACATCATTATCATTGTCGCGCTTTTTTTCCTAATTGAGGAATTGATTTCACCGGTGCTTTACCAGTGGCATATACGTAAACGGCCTTATTAACCCAGCAGAACACCTATGAGTGAAAATGCATTACGAGTATTAACCTATAACATCCATAAAGGCTTTAATACCACTAATCGGCACTTCGTACTGCACCAGATTCGGGATGCGCTGATTACCGCCGATGCCGACTTAATGTTCTTGCAGGAGATGCAAGGCGAACACCGGCAGCATCAACACAAAATCCCCGATTGGCCGGTTTTATCTCAGCTGGAGTTTCTCGCCGAAAACACTTGGCCTTTCCACGCCTACGGTAAAAATGCCATTTACAATGCCGGACATCATGGCAACGCCATCCTCAGTAAATATCCGTTCGAACGTTGGGAAAATATCAACGTATCCCCCTTTCCATGGGCCAGCCGCAGCCTGTTACATGCCGTTATTCGACTGCCAAGGATGGTAGGAGTGTCGCAAGTGGTAGGGAACCAATGCGACCGACTACCAAGGATGGTAGGAGTGTCGCAAGCGGTAGGGACCCCATGCGACCTCCTGCCTGAGAGCAGCCAGGAGGTGCATATTGTGTGCATACATTTCGGTTTAATCGGCAAAGAGCGGCGCCTGCAATTAGGCAAATTATCGGCGCGAATCGATAGCCATGTACCGCAAAATGCGCCGCTGATTATAGCCGGTGATTTTAATGACTGGCTGGGGCAAGCCGATAGGCTGTTCTGTGATCATCTAGGCTTGCAGGAGATTTTTCATGTAACCCATGGCCGCTATGCGCGAAGCTTTCCGTCCTGGCTGCCTTTTTTGCCGATGGATCGCATCTATTATCGCGGTTTAACGCCGGTATCATGTGAGCGTCTGACCCATGCCCCATGGCATACACTTTCAGACCATGCACCCTTGACAGCCGAGTTCAGCTTATGAATAATCCCCCATCCAAATTGACTTTACCTAACCTGCTGACTGGGTTTCGCTTTGTCGCAGCTCCGGTGTTGCTGTGGCTGGCATGGCATGACCATCGAATTGCCTTCATGGGACTGTTAGCCATTAGCTTCGCTACCGACTTTCTCGACGGCATCGCCGCCCGGCTAACGGGGCAAGTTTCCCAATTTGGGGCTACTCTCGACAGCTGGGCGGATGTCATCACTTACCTGACCATTGCACTGAGTTGTTGGTGGTTGTGGCCGGATGTGGTGATCCGAGAATTGCCTTATGTCGGCTTAATTGTTGCCAGTTGCTTGCTGCCGGCTCTAGCGGGCATTCTCAAATTCGGGCGCTTTACCAGCTATCATACCTGGGGGGTAAAAATCGCCGCCGCCGCAATGGGTTTAACCTTATATATATTGTTTTTTGGGGGACCAATATGGCCGTTCCGCGTAGCAGCAGTGATGTGCATAGTTGCGGCGCTTGAAGAGATAATGATCACTTGGCTATTACCTGAACCTGAATCCAATCTACGTTCCGTCTGGGATGTGCTGACGCGTTGCATTCGAGATAATCGTTAACCCTCTGGTACCTTACACCGAGCGTTTTGCGCATCCTTTATGGCAAAGTAAAGTTTAGTGACTAATATCCGCCTCAACAGATGGACCTTCTTCGACATGGAATTGCTTGAAAGAGTGACATCGCCCAGAAGTCAAACCTCAATACTTCGCTACTCATCGGTGCAATCTAACGAGTAAATGTACAAAAACGAACAAAAAGATGCGCTTATTTGAAAACCCAATACAATCATTATTTAACGAATAATATTCTAATATATTGTATTTATTTGATAAGTCTAAAAAACAGATCAATGAAATCCTTTTGGCACAATATCTGCTTTACTTACGTTACGAGGGCTTTTAAAAATCGCCTTACAAAAGCAGATTACTCATGTATACTTCACCCGGTCACGCCTGCGGATTTTTCAAATAGCTGGAATTTTGGGTTTAAAAGTGTTTTAACTTGTTCCTTGAAAGCAGATTTCACCTTATCAAGGCAGTCGTCAATAGCTTCCTTGAAGTGGCAAAAT
>JADHTX010000054.1 GCA_016784875.1 Methylobacter sp. | reverse complement strand
AATGATAGCGAGTTGATTTTTGTCGATAGCAAGGCGCTGAAACAGGCGCATAGCAAGCTATGAAACTGTTTCAGCAACGCGGCTATCGGCATAAAATCAGCCGCTAGGAATCCGCAACCGTGGCCGGGCGAAGTATAATAATCAATATCCCAATTCGTGTTCGCTTTTAGTCGATGAAATTACTAGATATACGGTTCTTTTACTGTTATATTCCCTTGGCGGGCAATTCAAATATTCGTGATTTTATTCATCACGAATAGCCAATAAAATAGCTTGCGAGGCGCTCGTAAATTACCCAACTTTTTACTTAATTATTTAAGAAAAATAGAGGAAATTCCCATGATGAAAATCAAAATGTATAAAAAGTTTTTATCGGTTATATTGCTGGCCGTTGTGACCTTATTCGCAGGAACAGCAGTCGGTAAATACATCCCTTATAAAGGCTCTGCGGCTGCAGCAGAAAAAGCAATTGAAACAATACCGACAGAAACTACTGATTATGCAGGTTCTGCTGCAGCTGCAGAAAAAGCAATTGAAGCAACTTCTAAAAAACCTACAGAAGATCATTCTGCCCAGGCACTGAAGCACGCAACAGCCGCTGCTACGCACGGTAAAGCGGGTCATGCCAGTGTTTTAACCGAGCATGCGAAAGTAGCCCTTAAGCACGCGCAGGCTGCTGAGCAAGCACTGAGTGGTGAAGCTAGAGAACATATGACCAAAGGAATTGAGCACCTTAATGAAGCAATAAAACACGGCGAAATGGATCACGCTGATATGGCAACAGAACATGTTAACGAAGCGATCACTCATATAAAAGCATCGATCGGTGAATGATGCTTTGATTAATTCACAGGTTCCTTTGAACTATGAATAATGCTCCGATCAACTCTAGTATGAGTTGATCGGATGCTTCCTAAGTATTTATCCTTTTTTTCGAGCGAATTCAAACCAGACTTTTGGGTTACTGCTTTATTGTTAATTCCCCTCAGACAATATCAGCTAGGTTGAATTTATTGAAATAGCTTTCAGGGTTTTCACTAAATCGCAGTTTTGCTTCTTGAGTCAATAAATAAGACTAAGTTCTGTTGACGTTTCAAAAAGAATAAATCAACGGGTTATCGCCATGCCCTTAAAAAATAGTGGAATACAGAAGTTGGGCTGACATTCTTGATTTGTAGATAACGGCTGCCATAGCCTGAATCACGTTAAAAAACCGCAATTTAAATTATCTAATTGAAAAATATAAGTTAATTTTTTAAACAAAATGTCAACAGAATCTAGGTTGTTGGCGTTTTTTAAATAGGTAGGGAGAAAAATCATGAATAAATTTGACGGTATTAATGCTGAACTAAAGCATATGCAGCAGCAAATACAGGATTATTTGCAAATTCATTGGCGGTTGTTTCTTGCCGAAGGTATTTTTTTTATTTTCCTCGGGTTATGCGCGATAGTGGTGCCGCAGTTTTTTACAACAGCAATAGTGGTATTTTTAGGTTGGATTCTGCTGTTTGCCGGGATGGTTCATGTTAGTCGTTCTTTTGTTTTTCAAAATATGCCTGGTTTTGGTTGGTGGTTATTTATGGGCGCCTTGCAAGTCGTCGTCGGCTTATTATTTATCATCAAACCGGTTGCCGGTGCGCTGACTTTGACGATGTTGATGACGATGTTTTTTGCCCTGGAAGGTGTTGCTAAAATCTCCGTGGCATTGATGATGCGGCCTTTGCAAAATTGGGGTTTTATTTTGTTCAGTGGCGTTACGGCTTTGGTATTTGCGCTGATCATCTGGATGAGTTGGTCTGAATCGGCGCATTGGTTACTGGGCTTATTTTTGGGGATTAATATGGTTTTTCTGGGTTGGTCTTTGGTTAAAATAAGTCTGCTCCATAAAGAGTAATAAGCTTTTGCAAGGGGAATGGTTATGCAACAAAAACACAATAAAAAATTGATCGTAAAAGTGCTGATAGTCGGTGTATTCATCGCTGTTTTGAGCTACTTATTTCATCCCAGTATTGGACAGCTTAGCGTTATGATTAACGGTGAGCCGGTTGCGGAACCATTGGTTCGTTTTGCGGCCATGCCGACATTTTTGTTGATCATGATTGTTACCAGCGTACTAATGGTCTTGCTGTTTTTGGGTGTTGGCGTGTTTATGTTTCTGTGTATGATGTTTGTTGCACTGATAGGGGTTTTTATTATGGCGCCATATTTCTGGCCGGTACTGGTTGTTGTCGTGCTGATGATAGCGCTGTTGACTGTAGGTAATGGCTATAAGGAATAAGACAAAATCACATGGACTTGCCTTTACTTGCAGCGGTTCCAATGATCAATAATTAACATAATATTCTCGCTGGAGTGTAGGCTTGGTCTGCTCTGGCAAGCAAGGCACTTCTATAATTTAGTAATTAATCGCATTTGAAAACACTGTATTTGCCAGAGCAATTGCGCTTAAATTTTAACCATTTTAAATCAATATGATACAGGTGGTGGTTTTGTTGACAATGCCTATTCCACAGACTCTTAGTTGTGTAACGCATAGCAGTTAGGCATTCAAACTTCCGATCAAACATTTGCTGTCGCGGTTACCAGTGCCTACGCTAGCAGGGGGGGGGTATGGTACTCCTAAAATTAAATCACAGAAAATAACACTATGTGCGATACCGAACAGACTGGCTTCGACACAGCAGTTTATCCTAAATTGACTTTGGCTTGGCTGACTAAATAATTTTTGCAATCACTCACATGTCAGACAGTCTTCACGGCTATACGGGCTCCTCGCCGTAGCAAATCTCCCAGTTGCTGCGGTTTTTTTTGACTGTTTCGGGTATGTGGGCTGTCGGATAGTTCGAACAAAAAATGAAATCAGAGTACACCCCATCATGTTAACCAAAAACCTGTTAGGTGCTGGTCAGGATGCCAGCAAGGCTATTGGGTGTTTGAACTGGAAGCCGATTGCACCATTCCTGCCGAATACATCCTGATGATGCATTACATGGACGAGATCGACCCGGTATTACAGACCAAAATCGCCAACTTTCTGCGCGGACAAAAAAAACCGGATGGAAGTTATCCTTTATACAAAGGCGGTGTCGCCAAAGCCAATGTTTTCACCCGACCCTGTGTCAGGATAGTTGTCGCCCTGGGAAAGCCCAATGTCAGAATGACACACCTATAAAAGATCTGCCTGGTTTTTAGAGCTTGCAGGATTTAGGTGGTCTTCTATTTTTGCCGTAACAGTAATTTTTCTAGACCCACAGTTGCATAAATCACAATACCGATTCCAATAATTAATAGCCATTCATCATAGCCAATGGCTGCACTACCGAATAATCGCTGCATTGGTGGCCAGTAGGTGAAGAGTAACTGCAATAATATCATGCTGCATACACCGAAAATCACCCATAAGTTTGAAAATACTCCGACGTGAAACATGGAATATTGTAGAGAGCGGCAGTTGAACAAATAAAACAACTCGCCAAATACAAAAACGTTAACTGCAACCGTGCGTGCGGTGACTAGGGATTCACCGTGCATCAATTCCCATTCGAACAGGCCGAACGCGCCAATCAGAAGTAGTATGCCGACTAGGCAAATACGAAACATCAAGTGTCGAGTAAGGATGGGTTGTCGAGGATCGCGCGGCTTGCGGTGCATCAAGTTAGGTTCTTTAGCCTCAAACGATAGCATAAGTCCTAGCAGTACTGCCGTGGACATGTTGATCCAGAGGATTTGTACAGGGGTAATCGGCAGCGCTACATTGGCGAATATGGCAGCGAGGATAACTAGACCCTCCCCAATATTGGTCGGCAATGTCCAGACAATAAACTTCACCAGATTATCGAACACGGCACGGCCTTCTTCTACCGCCGCTTCAATGGTGGCGAAATGATCGTCGGTCAGCACCATGGCAGCAGCTTCCTTTGCGACTTCAGTGCCGTTCAAGCCCATAGCTACGCCGATGTTAGCTTGGCGTAAGGCCGGGGCATCGTTAACACCGTCGCCAGTCATCGCGACTACGTGGCCGCTAGTTTGGAGAGCCAGAACCAACTGTAGTTTTTGTTCTGGGGCGATGCGGGCATAGACCGAGCAGTTTTCCACCAGTTCGGGATATTGGCTTTCTGCAATGTTTTGCAGCTCTCCGCCACTGATGACGCGCTCGACGTGTTTCATACCCAGTTGCCGCGCAATCGCCTGCGCGGTGATCGGGTGGTCGCCGGTAATCATTTTGACTTGAATCCCGGCTTGATAACAGGCCGCAATTGAGGCTGCCGCTTCCGGTCGCGGTGGATCGATCATGGCTTGCAACCCTAGAAAAGTTAAGCCGCCGCACACTTCGTCGTGCTGAACGACATCATTGCCATGATCGGCACGGGCAAACGCCAGCACCCGCAAGCCCTGCGCAGCCATGTCTTCAAGCCGACGCAGCAACAGCACTTTATCCAGTGCTATCGGCTGCATTTGGCTATCAAAAGCCTTATCGCAACGCGCCAATATACTTTCCAGAGAGCCTTTCAGGTAGACATGGCGTGCGTCATGAGCTCTGTTATGGTGCAGCGTGGCCATGAACTGATGCTGTGATTCAAAGGGAATTGCATCCAGCCGAGGATGATCGTTGCTGATACTGGCATGGTGCAACCCAGCTTTGTGTGCGGAAACCAATAACGCTGCTTCGGTAGGATCGCCTTCGATTTGCCATGTGTCAGTTCCCGCAATCAAGCGGGCATCATTGCATAACAGACCAGCCTTCAAGCATTCCAGTAAAGCAGGGTACTCCTGAGGATCAATCACATTACCGATGTAGCGAAATTCACCATCGGGAGTATAGCCGCTGCCGGTGACTTCAAACAATTCACCACCCGCATACAGTGCCTGTACGGTCATTTGATTTTGGGTCAATGTGCCGGTTTTGTCGGAGCAAATCACCGTGGTGCTGCCAAGAGTTTCTACTGCCGGTAGTTTACGAATGATGGCATTGCGTTTCGCCATCCGAGATACGCCTATCGCCAAGGTGATAGTTAATGCAGCGGGTAAACCTTCGGGAATCGCGCCAACCGCCAGTGCTACCGAGGCCATAAACATTTCCAGTATGGAATGACCGTAGCCAATGCCCACGGCAAAAGTCAGAGTCGCCATGCCGATGATGACCCACAGCAATAACCGACTGAATTGGCTTATTTTTTGGGTCAGCGGTGTTTCCAGGTCAGTGGTGTTGGCGATCATGCGATTGATCAAACCGATCTCGGTGTGGTCGCCGGTTTCTACCACCACACCCAACCCACTGCCATAGGTCACCAACGTCGAGGAATACGCCATGTTACAACGATCCGCTAATACCGTGGCGGTATCCAGCATTGCCAGACGCTTTTCCACAGGCACCGATTCGCCGGTCAGAGCCGATTCGTCGATTTGCAATTCGCGAATTTTCAATAAACGCAAGTCGGCGGGTACCTTGTCGCCGGATTGCAGCACCACTACATCCCCCGGTGTCAGCTCATTGGCTAATATTGTGCGACGTTGACCGTCCCTCAGTGCCGTTGAGCTGACGCTCAAGACTCGACTTAGCGCATCGATAGCTTTTAAGGCATTGGCTTCTTGAACAAACCCAATAATGGCGTTGACCAGCACCACGCCAAAAATCACGCTGCTATCTACCCATTCCTGCAAAAACGCCGTAACGGCAGCGGCAACCAAGAGAATATAAATTAATGGTTGATGAAATTGCTCAAGCAGCAGACGCAACGGACTTTTTCCGCGTCGCGGGGTCAGGCGATTAGAGCCGTATTGGTCGAGACGGCGTTGCGCCTCAGCTTCGCTCAAACCCCGTTGAATATCAACGTGCAAATTTGTTGTCAGAACTTCTTCGGACTGGCTGTGCCAGGCTGTTTTTTGAGGCTTCATTGCATGCTCCTAACGACTAAACATATTATTTTTAATAACCCAACTGAAGTTTTCCTATTATTGAGTTCCCAGCCTACAAATGAAAACGTATTAAAGCGGGGTTTGCCATAAATGGAACTAAAACTACATAAGTAGCTGGATTAGGGAAAACTTCAGCATACGATTAGCTAAAGGCAAAAAAGGTCAGGCAAGATAGGATCAATACAGAAGAGATCGCTAATTTTATTTTCTTGATTGAAGTCTTCTGTCTCCAATAATTCATAATGTGCAATTTATACTGCAAGATAACGGTAAATAGTTGTTCTTTAAGTCGCTTAAAAAAAACATGGTAGCACGCGCCCAAGCCTGTAGAGCCCATAAATCAAAATAAGCCATAGTAGATAAAAGACGGTAATTTGGCTTTGTTGACGGTTAGTTCCTACTAAAAAAACGTAGCAATTGCTCAGCCCAGAATCATTCTCTCGTAGCGCTTGGGAATACTGCTCTCTAGAGTTTTACAAGCTGTACGATTTTTTGACTCAAATATAAACAGATAATTTTTAAGATAGGATACTACGTTCTCTTGCTTTCATAATTCTTTCATAATAAAAATTTATTTTTTTGAAAGAAGACGATAAATCTGTGTTGTGAGGCACATCCTTAAAAGAAGGTATACTTCGCACGGTTACGGTTACGGTTGAGGAAATGATAGCGAGTTGATTTTTGTCGATAGCAAGGCGCTGAATCAGGCGCATAGCACAAGCTATGAAACTGTTTCAGCAACGCGGCTATCGGCATAAAATCAGCCGCTAGGAATCCGCAACCGTGACCGGGCGAAGTATAGACTGAATAGTTTGTCTTACGATAAATGAGGGGAAAAAATAATGCAATCCTAAAGGATCTTGGGGCTTGAAATAATAATCCAGCCAAATATCAAGCTGTTCATGAAACAAACCCAGCTTTGGATGAGGTTGAATTTTTCGTTGATAAACAGGTTTGTCAGTGGTATTGAGATGCTTACGGATGGTGCGACGGGATAGGTTAAAGGTATTCGCCAGAGACGTAATGGTCTCATAGTCTATATGAAAATGCTGTCTGATTTCGGCAATAATGTTCATTTCTAACACTCCAGTATTCTCAGGAAAAAAACCGAACATTAAACAACCTAGGGTGGAATCTTTTTAACGCTCTTTTCCCCAGGACTCTGGAAAGTTCTGCACGTTTTTTAACACTTACGATCTTTAAATGCCGTAAGTGTTGAGGATATTTACCACACCTATACGTTGCGGTTCGAATTTCACCTATGTCCATGCGGCTACTCAACAAGACTGATGATTTGCTCGAAGCCATACGTAGTTTCAAGGAAGATTTTTAGTATTGATCAGGTATCGCTTATAATTCAACTTAAAACCTGCTTTGCCCTCCCAAAATAGTCGCATAACTTATTGTTTTAATAGATCATAAATAGCGGTTTTGAGGTGTGTTTTTTGGTTTGATATTTTTCTCAAGGTATTGATATTTATGGAAAAAATTAAGATTCTCTTTGTCTGTATGGGTAATATCTGCCGGTCGCCCACGGCTGAAGGTGTGTTTACAAAACTGGTTAAAGATCATAATTTGGAAGCGCATTTCTCTATCGATTCGGCTGGCACGCATGCTTATCATATCGGTAATGCGCCGGACTTGCGATCACAGGCGGCTGCCCTTGAGCGGGGTATCGATTTGTCCGGTTTGCGGGGCAGAAAAGTCATTAATGGGGATTTTGAGGATTTCGATTTTTTGCTGGCAATGGATGATGAAAATTATTCAATTTTGATCAATGCCTGTCCTGAGCAATATAAAACCAAAATTCAATATTTTCTCGATTACGCGCCCCATCTTAATGAGCGGCAAGTGCCTGACCCTTATTATGGTGGTGCTTACGGTTTTGAGCGAGTGCTGGATATGATAGAAGAGGCTTCTACAGGTTTTTTAAAAACCTTGCAGGAGTCCGGCAGCATTAAATTAAAGGGATAATGGCATGGCAATAGTATCGAATACGGTAGCTTATCTGGATGGCGATGTTTTACTGGAAGCTTTTTTTGCTTTTGATGATGCGCTTTCAGGCCGCAGGCCGACGGTTTTAATTAATCATACATGGGCAGGCCGGGATGATTTTGTTGCCGAAAAAGCGAAAAAGCTGGCGGCTTTAGGCTATGTCGGTTTTGCTGTGGATATGTACGGCAAGGGAATATTAGGAGCTAGTCCTGAAGAAAATATGAAGCTAATGCAGCCTTTTATGGCTGATCGGGCTATGTTGCAACAGCGCATGAAAGCGGCTTTAGCTGCCGTGAGCTTGATGCCTTGGGTTGACGATAGCAAAATCGCCGCAATTGGTTTTTGTTTTGGCGGCTTGTGTTCGCTTGATCTGGCGAGAACGGGTGTTGATATTAAAGGTGTCGTTAGTTTTCATGGCTTGCTGTGCGCGCCTGAAAATACGCCGGGTAATCCAATAAAGGCAAAAATTCTGGCTTTATGTGGACGGGATGATCCGTTGGTTCCGACTGAGCAAGTGCTAGGCTTCGAGCAGGAAATGACCGATGCAGGTGCGGACTGGCAATTGCATACTTATGGCCATACTATGCATGGCTTCACCAATCCGCTTGCTAATAATCCAGCATTCGGCACTGTTTATCAGCCTGACTCGGATCGTCGTTCGTGGATAGCGATGCAGAATTTTTTGGCGGAAATATTTGCCTGATATAAAAATTTGGGCTTGCCAGTCCTGGTTTTTCGGCTACCGTTCCAGTGTTATAAAAGGGGCAACTGTTGGCGTTTTACCTCCTGGTCGTAAATCGCGGTATTTCCGTGTTTTTGTTAACTTATGGCATTGCCAATAAATCGTCTCATTATAAAACGTTATCAGCTTCGACACTATTGAGACAATTTGTTATAATCTCCGGCTTATTTCATGTCATGTAGTCGCACTTAAAATAAAAAAAATCAGGATAAGTGTGTTCGTACTTAGTCACGAAACCATGCCGGTCTGTATTGACGGTACACTGTATGTATAGGGATCAATGTCAAACTTCGCTAAAGAAATAATACCTGTCAATCTCGAAGACGAGATGAAACAGTCCTATCTCGATTACGCCATGAGCGTTATCGTCGGTCGAGCCCTTCCAGATGTCAGAGACGGCCTTAAGCCGGTGCATCGCCGTGTGTTATATGCAATGAGCGAGCTTGGCAATGACTGGAACAAGCCTTATAAGAAATCAGCCCGTGTAGTCGGTGATGTCATCGGTAAATATCACCCTCATGGCGATACCGCAGTTTACGACACGATGGTACGTATGGCGCAGAATTTTTCGATGCGTTATATGCTGATCGACGGACAGGGCAATTTCGGTTCGGTTGATGGCGATTCACCTGCGGCGATGCGTTACACTGAAGTGCGCATGTCGAAAATTGCCCATGAATTGCTGGCCGATCTTGACAAGGAAACGGTCGATTTTGCGCCTAACTATGACGAGTCGGAGTCTGAGCCTAAGGTCTTGCCGACCCGTGTGCCGACTTTATTGATTAACGGTTCTTCCGGTATTGCGGTGGGCATGGCGACCAATATTCCGCCGCATAATTTGTCAGAAGTGATCAGCGCCTGTCTGGCGATGATCGATCAACCTGATTTAACCGTGCATGACTTGATGGCACATATCCCCGGACCTGATTTCCCTACAGCGGCTTTTATTAATGGTGCTGCCGGTATTTATAGTGCTTATACCACCGGTCGCGGCAAAATCTATCTGCGAGCACGATGCCATTTTGAAGACATCGGTGACAGTAGTCGGCAAGCGATTATCACTACAGAATTACCCTATCAGGTCAATAAAGCAAGATTGCTGGAGAAAATTGCCGAGCTGGTTAAAGAAGGCAAGCTTGAAGGCATTTCCGGTTTGCGCGATGAGTCGGACAAAGACGGTATGCGCATGGTGATTGAGCTGCGTCGAGGCGAAATGCCCGAAGTCGTGTTAAATAACCTATACAAGCAAACGCAATTCCAGACAGTATTCGGCATCAATATGGTTGCTCTGCTGGATGGTCGTCCGCATTGCATGAATCTTAGAGAAATTATCAGCGCCTTTATTAATCACAGACGGGAAATTGTTACCCGTAGAACGATTTATAATTTGCGTAAGGCCAGGGAAAGAGCGCATATTTTAGAAGGACTTGCGGTTGCTTTAGCTAATATCGATGAGATGATTGCGTTGATTAAGGCTGCCGCCAATCCAGCTGAGGCTAAGGTCGGATTGTTGGAAAAGAACTGGGACGCAGGACTGGTTGCGGCATTGTTGGAACGTGCCGATGCGGATCGTTCCAGGCCGGAAGATTTGCCGGTAGAATTTGGTATTCATGCCGGAATTTATCGTCTGTCCGAAACGCAAGCGCAAGCCATTCTCGATTTGCGGCTGCATCGTTTGACCGGTCTTGAGCAAGATAAGATTGTCAATGAATATAAGCAACTGCTGGAACAAATTGATGAATATTTGTTTATTTTGGGTAGCGATGTTCGTCTGATGGAAATCATCAGGGAAGAGTTGGTAGTCATTAAAGATCAGTATTCCGACCCACGGCGTACCGAAATTTTGCAAAATCATTTAGATCTGTCCGCAGAAGACCTGATTACCGAAGAAGACATGGTCGTGACCATGTCGCATGAAGGCTATGTCAAATCGCAACCGTTGAGTGATTACACGGCGCAACGGCGCGGCGGTCGCGGCAAGTCGGCGACAGCGACTAAAGAGCTGGATTATGTCGATAAGCTGATTGTGGCCAATACTCACGATATTATTTTGTGTTTTTCTTCGCGGGGCAAAGTTTACTGGCTTAAAGTTTATCAATTGCCGGTTGCCAGTCGTGCAGCGAGAGGCAAGCCTTTTGTCAATTTACTGCCGTTGGAGCAAGGCGAAAAAATCAATGCGATATTGCCGATACGCGAATTTACCGATACTAAGTTCATTTTTATGGCGACATCGGCGGGAACTGTCAAAAAGACGCCGTTAAAAGAATTTGAACGGCAGCGTGCTAACGGTAAAATCGCCATTGATTTGCGGGAAGACGATACATTGGTTGGTGTTGCGGTAACCGACGGCCAGCAAAACGTGCTGTTATTTAGCAGTACCGGCAAGGCGGTCTGTTTTAATGAGGCTGATGTGCGCTCTATGGGCAGAACGGCGTCCGGGGTGCGTGGAATTCGTTTGCAGGAAGGGCAAAAAGTCATTTCCCTGATTATTGCAAGTGAAGGCACGGTATTGAATATTACCGAAAACGGCTATGGCAAGCGCACCAAGCTGGAGGAGTTTACCTGTCATAAACGCGGCGGTCAGGGGCTAATTGCAATACAGACATCGGCGCGTAATGGTGCCGTGGTTGGCGCAGTTCTGGTCAATGATAATGACGAAATCATGCTGATTACCGATGGCGGTACTTTGGTTCGTACCCGAGTCGACGGTATTTCTGTTGTTGGCAGAAACACCCAGGGCGTGACCATTATCCGCTTGGATAAGAAAGAAAAAGTGATTGGTGTCGACCGTATCGAAGGTTTGGCCGGGGTCGATGATGCCGATGATGAAGAGGTATTAGAAGGTGATTTGACGCCAAATGATGATACGGATTTAGTCGATAATACAGATAGTGATATCGAATCAGATGAGCAATAAATTTGTTAATGCAAGACGACTAAGACCTTAAATAGCTAAGTGGAGTAATAGAGCAATCAAAAAGGCGGAAAAGCTGTTTCTTTATAAAGGGGCAATTACCGAGTTGGATTTGTAATCTATCTACATAATTAAACGATTATTCAAGAGAATCATAATGTCCAGAGTTTATAATTTTAGTGCAGGTCCGTCTGCATTTCCTGAGTCGGTATTGCAGCAAGCGCAACAGGAAATGCTGGAATGGCGCGAGAGCGGCATGTCGGTTATGGAAATGAGTCATCGCGGCAAGCATTTCTCGCTTATTGCCGAAGAACTGGAAAGCGATTTGAGGGCGCTGTTGGCTGTCCCTGAAAACTATAAAGTTTTGTTTCTGCAAGGCGGAGCGACGGCGCAGTTTTCGTTAATACCGCAAAATATCCTGAACGGCAAGACTAAAGCTTGTTATCTGAATACCGGCGCTTGGTCGGAAAAGGCCATCAAGGACGCAAAGGCTTATTGCGATGTAGTGGTCAGCGCAAGTTCAGAGAGTACAAAATTTACTACGATCCCCGATGCTGCAAGCTGGACTATCGATAACGAGGCGGCTTATCTGCACTATACCTCTAACGAAACCATACATGGTGTGGAATTTCAATCTTGTCCCGATAGTCAGGGCATGCCGCTGGTGTCGGATATGTCATCGAACATTTTGTCGCGTAAGATCGATGTCAATCAATACGGTTTGATTTACGCAGGAACACAGAAAAATATGGGGCCTGCCGGTGTTACCGTGGTGATCGTCAGAGACGATTTGGTCGGTCATGCACCTAAAACCGTACCTTCGGTTTTTAATTACGCCGAACAGGCAAAAAATCAATCCATGCTGAATACACCGGCTACCTATAGCTGGTATTTGGTCGGATTAGTGCTTAAGTGGCTAAAAGGGCAGGGTGGTGTTGAAGGTATCGAGCAACGCAATATCGCTAAGGCGGCGAAACTGTATCAGGCCATCGATCGGTCGAGTTTGTATTCCAATCCGGTAGAAATAGCGTCTCGTTCACGAATGAATGTACCGTTTATTCTGAGCGATGAAAGCTTGGATAAACCTTTTTTAGCGGCAGCGGAAGCCAATGGTTTGTTTGAGTTGAAAGGCCATCGTTCAGTGGGCGGAATGCGGGCAAGCATTTATAATGCGATGCCGGAAGCCGGTGTGTTGGCTTTGATTGATTTTATGGCTGAGTTTGAACGCACTCATTAATCGACAACCTAAAAATTGAATCAGGCTATTAAGGATACTCCCATGCCGTCCGTCACTCCGCTTTCTGAGTTAAGAGATAAAATTGATGCCATCGATAAGCAGATTCTGCAATTGATGAATCAACGAGCATCATACGCAATGGAAGTCGCGAAGACCAAGATTGCGCAGGGTGAAAATGGGTCTTTTTACCGTCCGGATCGCGAGTCATTGGTATTGCGACGCATCAAGGAATTGAATCAAGGGCCATTATCCGATAATACGGCAGCTCATTTTTTCAGAGAATTGATGTCGGCATGCTTGGCTTTGGAAAAGCCGTTGGATGTGGCGTATCTAGGCCCGGAAGGCACATTTACCCAGCAAGCGGCTATTAAGCATTTCGGCTCTGCGGTGAAAACCGTACCGGCTGCAACCATCAACGATATTTTTAACGCGGTCGAAAACGGCAACTGCCAGTTTGGCGTCGTGCCGGTCGAAAATTCTACCGAAGGTATCATCAGTCATACGCTGGACAGATTTTTAAATTCGCCGCTAAAAATATGCGGCGAAGTTGAAATCAGGGTTCATCAAAATTTGATGGGACTGGTGGATAGTCTGGATGATGTGACAGAAGTCTTTTCGCATCAGCAATCGCTGGCGCAGTGTCGACAATGGCTGGATACGCACCTGCCTAATGCCCGGCGAACTGCGGTTAATAGCAACACCGAGGCGGCAAGACTAGCATCAATCAATAAGCAGGCTGTTGCGATAGCGGGGGTTGTTGCTGCTGAAATTTATCAAATAAATGTCATCGAAAAGAATATCGAAGACGAATCCAATAATACCACCCGCTTTATTATTATTGGACAGCAAATATCTTCTCCCACGGGTAACGATAAAACGTCATTGGTTGTGTCTACAGGCAATCAACCGGGGGCGTTGCATAAGATACTTGAGCCTTTTGCAAGATTGAATATCGGCATGGTGCATATTGAATCCAGGCCATCCCGGCAGGGACTATGGGATTATGTGTTTTTTATTGATATTGAAGGTCACAGTGAAGATAAAGATGTCGCTAAGGCTTTGGCATTATTGAACGACAACGTTAATATGCTCAAACTATTGGGTTCTTATCCTAAGGCCGTTCTTTGATTGATTTAATA
>JADHTX010000053.1 GCA_016784875.1 Methylobacter sp. | reverse complement strand
GCCATTGATAGGCGGACAATTACTGCCGGCAATTATCGGCATCGCATGTGCTCAGGCCATTCCCAGCCCGGCCTTGGCATCGGCCTGTGCGGTTGGCGGCAGTATTTTTGCCATGCTGTTATTACGCTGCCCACATCCTCCCGGCGCGGCAACGGCAATTGCAGTCACCATGGGCGGCGATTCGATTAACGCCCTAGGTTACAATTTTCTGCTAATTCCCTTAGGTTTGAATGTGGCTATTTTGCTGATTATGTCGATTGTTATTAACCGTTGGATGCTGGGTTATCAATATCCTATGATCCCTAAACCCATCCTAAAAGAAACCACTCAAGGTACTGCCCTCGCGCCATCCCAACTAACCGGCATTTCCGAGCAAGATCTGGAACAGGCTCTGAAAAACTTAGATATGTTTATGGATGTCGCGCCGGGAGACTTAAGCAAATTGCTCACCGATGCGCAAAAGCACAGCTTTAAACGGCTCAGAGGCAACATTACCTGCGCAGAGATTATGGTTAAAAACGTACTTTTTGTGGAATACGGGACGGAGGTTGAAGATGCCTGGAATATCATGCATAGCGAAAAGCTCAAAGCCATGCCAGTCATTAACAAGGCAAGACGGGTCATTGGCATTATTACCTGGAATGATTTTTTTAAATTCATCAGCCTCAATACCGATAAATCTTTTCAGGAAAAACTTCGCGACTTTATACGACGCACACCCGATGTAACAACAGATAAACCCGAATCTGTCGGTCATATTATGGCCGCATCAGTAGCCGTTCTACATGAAAGCGCCCATATCGCCGAACTTATTCCCCTGATGACCAATCAGGGCTACCGACAAATTCCGATTGTAAATAGCGAAGACCGCTTGGTGGGAATGGTCTATCAGGCCAATTTGATTGCCGAACTTTATAACGAACAGCTAGCCATTTATAATTAATTTAAAGCTTCGACTCCAACGTCAATCAGTCAGCATTGTCCTAAGACAAATCGTAAACTATGCAACAAAACCCGCCTCGAATTTTTATCTATGCCGCACTGCCTTGCGAGGCCAAGCCGCTGGTCGAACATTTCAGTTTAAAGAAAGATACAACTGTCCAGCCGTTTGCGGTTTATTTAAATAAGGAGATGTGCCTGACAGTAACCGGACTTGGGAAAAGCGCGATGGCTGCCGGAGTGGCTTACACCCAAGCTTTGTTTGCTGGAAATAGCCATCCTGTGTTGGTCAATATCGGTATTGCCGGACATAAAGATCATGCTGTGGGCAGTCTGTTTTTAATCGATAAAATTACCGATTTCGATAGCCGGAAAAGCCATTATCCACCGCTGGTTTTTACGCCGCCGTGTCCCACCGCGAATATCCAAACGGCATCAAGGCCGCAATTGGTTTACGAGCGAGGGCATCTTTTCGATATGGAAGCATCGGCGTTTTATGAAACGGCGGTGCGCTTTTCGACCGGAGAGTTAATTCATTGCCTGAAAATTATTTCGGATAATGAATTATCCCCTGCCGAAAATATCCACCCCAAGCAGGTCGTTGCATTAATAGCCAAGCATGTTGTAACGATTGAAAACCTACTAACAGAGTTAAGCCGTCTGGCAAAGTTGATCATAGCGGCGGAACCCAAGCTGTTTGCACAACTAATACAACGCTATCATTTTACGGTCAGCGAACAGGGACAGCTGAAAAACCAGCTGTCCCGCTGGGAAGCATTAACTCAAGCCCCCATTCCTGAATTTGACCAAACCTCGTTTCATAAAGGCAAGGATGTTTTATTTTGGCTGGATCAACAGATCAATAAAATCGAATTTTCTTTATAACGATAGCTTTTCAAACCGTTATAAAAAGAAAAATGCATTCTTGCTGACCGCGACTATGCCGATATAAATAAAGCAGGCAAGTGCTCCGGCAAACGCCTGCCAACGCAAAGCGCCCTGGCTCTTGATAGCCACCATACCCAAACCGATATAGCCCAACAGAGCCACTATTTTAGCGATAATCCAACCGTATTCGCCCGACAACCAAGAACCTTGAAAAACCAGCGTAAAACCGGTAATCAGTAATAGTGTATTAATAATATGCGGCCCGATTTTTATCCATTTTTGTTGCAGCATTTCAGGACGTTTTTCTGCCAGATAAACCCTGCCGACAAAACTGGTGATAGACAAAAGAATAAAGGTGAGATGAAGAATTTTAATCATGCTGTGCTCCTAAGGTTAAAAATATCTGTGTTACTCGATAAACAAGTCGATTGTCGATGTTGCAATAGTATACGTCGAAAAATAAGCGGATCTTTTTGCTGAGTAATTTCGCCAGGACGCGGATAGCACTGGTGCTCCAACCGGGATAGCCAAAAACGCAACGCCGCAGCCCTAAGCAGGGTCGGCCAGTGTTGTTTTTCCAGCGAAACTAATGGCCTTAGGCTTTGGTAAGCCGATAATAATGCCGTAAACTTTTGACGATTAACTACGCCGTTATCACAGCACCAATCGTTAGCGGCTATCGCAACATCAAGCAACAGGGTATCGGTGCAGGCGCTGTAAAAATCCAGTAAACCGCTGAGTCTGTCATCGACAAACAATACATTATCCCTGAACAAGTCCGCATGAATAACGCCTCTCGGTAGATTTGCCTGACTGTTTTCAGCTTGATAAGCCAATTCATCATCAATCAGCGCACGATCTTCTATCGATAAATAAGCATCGATATTATTCAGCACTGTTTTGCACCAGCTTAAATCATTACTGCTTTTCATCGGGAACACATAGCCTTGTGTGCAACGATGCAAACTTGCCAGCTGCAAGCCTATTTCATGACAATGTAAAACAGACGGAGTTAAGATTGCTACGCCCGATAATCGCTTGAATATCGCAGCAGGTTTATCATTAAGCCGACCTAAATAATTTGCCTGCCTATCGCGTTGAGGACTGGGGGATAACAGACCGCTTTTGCCCAGATGCGACAAGAGCTTTAAAAA
The DNA here is from genome assembly GCA_016784875.1 of Methylobacter sp. GTDB lineage: Bacteria > Pseudomonadota > Gammaproteobacteria > Methylococcales > Methylomonadaceae > Methylobacter_A. The sequence goes on along the minus strand of JADHTX010000053.1, from coordinate 11,165 downwards.
ATGCGACAAATCATCGCCGGTCAACGACTCAAACAAAGTCAGGACAAAATTGCCCTGAGCCGTGGTTACGGAATAATTCGTATTGTCTATGCCGTCCGTTATCCCCTCAAAATCGAGGACTTCACCGAGGGGATAAGCACTAAAGAATTGATCGAGTTGCGAACGTGTTATGCGAGTAAATACAGACACAGATTTAAGCGGCTACCATTCCAACAATTTCCACATATTAACTTCGGAATCTCTATCCAGATCGCTACGACGCACATCCATTTTGCCGTCGCCATTGGTATCGAGAAAATAATAGGGTGGGCCGATAGCCGGTACCACTTTAATCATATAAAGCCTGCCGCCACGACGATATTCCTGGATAGTATCCTTACCTTTATGAATAATGGTAATGTCCGGCGGCATAGTTTCGCCGTTTTGGATAGGCATAGGCAGATCCGGAGCTTCGGGCACGGCCTCAAGCCCCGGTGGTCGCTCGTCGACAGCATCGACGGCATAGACCGGAAAGGCAAGCAAGCTCAGTAGAATAAAACGTCGCATAAAGTGACTCTATGAAAAATAAAAATGGCTCTTATCTTATTACAGTTTCTCCCTGCTTGCTTAATTAAAATAAGCGACATTGATCCCATTTTGTTGACGTAATGACTTGCCTGAATACGCAATTTGTTCGTTTATCCTAAAAAAATTAGTTAGCCACAGATTTACACAGATAAATGCCGGTAAAACATTCCGTTATCCGAGCTTAGCGCGCTTCCCCAATGGAGCCATTGTTTATCTGTTTAAAACAGTACTCATCCGTGGATCAACTGTTCTTTCCAGAATGAAACATACCGTCATGCAACATGACGTATTGATGGTGTTCGGCGGCAATGTCCAAATACAATATAGGCGTTCCGGCAGCACAAAAGTATCAGTAGTGAAAAGCATCGCTTGCAAATGATGCGCCTCCTATCGTCGGCACATCCTATGTGCGCATCTTATCGCGTTGTATTTATGCTATAACGATGCTGACTTGGCTTCAGGGATGTGCGTATCCCCTGTGGCCTATGTGGTTCTCTGTGTACGCTTCGCCTCCTTTGTTCGCCTTTGCAGCAGTCGAAACCACTTACAACGCTCCGCCGGACACGCAACACTCGATACGGGCGGTTGGCTAGACCTTGCCCGACAGGGACTTTCACCCTGCAAGATGCGTCAAGCTTCGCTTGCCGCGCTAACGTGTAGCTAAGGGGCTGCGCCGCTTTTGCGCAGTCCCGCTTGAGCGTAGGGTTATGTGCCGCTTATTCATACCCATGTAAAACATCGTACCAGTCCCATAGCTCTTGGAAGTTTGCGTTCCTCGGGAGTGGATTGCTTTCAATAAATTTTACCTCTAGAAACTGATTTAAATATGCCTCGCCAGTTCTTCTTGGGTGATTTGCGATCCACGAGTCATAGAAGTTTTGTTCCACGCTATAGTGGTGCGAGTGAATAAACGGAGACCACGTTTCCCTAATGTCATCCTCATTTCTTATATCAATCACTTCAAACTCTTCCATGTTGCGTTCATCAACACTTCCCCATGCGGTTTTAAATAAACTAATTGCGCTCGCATCTGAGGTGGGTGCGCCATAACCAAATATGGTTACCATAAATGCTTTTTTTAATTCTGTAGCAATCATGCGCCATTGCTCAGCGATAAATTTATCGTTGTGATAATTTTTTTCGCCTACAGGATATAGTAGGCGAGAGGGTTTAATTTCATTTCCGCATTGTCTGCAATGAGTGCCGTTGATACCCATGTGATGATTGCTGCTACAGGCGCCCATTTTTACATTGCCATGAAGATATAGGGACATTGGGGGGTTGAAGCGCCCCATGTTCCTCTCGATGGCTTGGACTAAAAAAGGATCCCAATTGAATGTCGCGATAGTATCTTTGTGGCGCAGAGACAAAACCAAGTGATCGTAAAGGGTTGGCTCATCGGGGAGTGACATGGATGAAAAATATCCATATACGATTTCCTCTAGCTCAGCACGGATTTCTGAGAGCATAGGGTTTTCGTGAATTGCAGAATATATATCTTCGAAATTATTTGACTTAAAAACTAACCCTGTTTTTTTGATCAGACTTTCAACTCCAAGGATATCAATGAAGTTATTCATCAGCGGAAGTTTTTTTCCGCTTTTGTCGCCATTGGGAAATGCCGCAAAACTGGCACCCGCGCCAAGTATCACGACATGGGGTCTTTTCATTTTAACTTGCTGTATTTCCTCTTCGGCGGAAACTAGCATATCAACATTCTTTGTCCGTGGCACTGAGGCACATAACGTAAAAGTGAGGGGCTGCGCGCTTTTGCGCAGTCCCTCTCGACTGCCGGGTTGGGGGCTGCGGATGGCACGGCCTAGCCCTTCCCCATGATTGCCGAGATTTTCTGTGCGGGCACGATGCAACTCTGGGGGGGTAAGGTTGAGGTCAAACGCTTGGTTGAGAACCTCCATCACGAGCCGCTCAGGCTTACCGGAATTTCCCCGCACCTTCAGCCCGAAGACTATGTCGGCGGCCTCGACACGGTAACCGTCAAGGTCTTTAATATTCCGTGCGTTCTCTCCCAGTGGATTCCACTGGGAGAGAACGCTTGCCACCGCCGCGATTTTCTCTTCGTTCATTTTCTCTCTCCGTGCGCTGGGTGCAAGCTCGCCCAGAACTCTTGATATGGCATGACTATCACTTAAGCCCCCAACTAACAAAGTTGAGCGGCATTGTGAGTGAAAACGAACAATGTCCGTTCGAACTAATATTAGACATCCTAATAGACGCAAAACTTTGCGTCATTTTGATGTCTAAATATTCTTTAAAATTAAAATTCATTGCGATTTCATTTGATTGCATATATTTAGTACATCCTAAAAAAAATCCGAATAGCGTCATAGAAAAGCACGGATAATCTACGCATAAATACTTACAACGGGAAAGATAGTAATCTTAAACGCTAGGCACCGCAATCTTTTAGAACTTCCATTAAGCCCCTTCCTCCCTATCATCCTCATCCCCAGCCATATCCGAAATCTCTTTCAACCTTGAGATGGCTTTAAAGTTAATACTATCTTCCGGGTACAAGCCTTCGCTATCTAACACACCGGCTGAATGCCCGGTTAATAACTCCAGCGTTTCATCAACACTGGAAACCGCATAAACCGCAAACAATCCTTTTGCCACCGCGTCGATGACTTCCTGTTTCAGCATTAGGTTGCGCTTGTTGGCGGCAGGAATAATGGCCGCTTGCTGCCCGTTAAGACCGCGCGCCTGACACAACCTGAAGAAGCCTTCTATTTTCTCGTTAACACCGCCGACCGCCTGCACTTCGCCATACTGGTTGATTGATCCGGTCACCGCGAAAGTCTGTTTAATCGGCACCCGTGTCAGTGCGGAAATCAGGCAGCAAAGTTCAGCCAACGAGGCGCTGTCGCCATCGATATAACCGTAGGATTGTTCAATCGCAATGCTGGCCGAAATGGCCAACGGAAATTGCTGGGCATAAATGTGTCCTAAGTAGCCGGTTAAGATCATCACGCCTTTGGAATGGATGGCCTGCCCCAGTTCCACCTCCCGTTCGACATCGACTATGCCTCTGGAACCCGGAGATACGCTGGCGGTAATCCGCACCGGCGCGCCAAAGCTACTGCCGCCGACTTCCAGCACGGTCAAGCCGTTGACCTTGCCTACTGCCTCGCCTTCGGTATCGATCAGTATGGTGCCGACCAGCATTTCTTCTAGGATGTTTTCGGGCATTCTGCCGTTGCGATGCTCTCTTGCGGCCAGCGCCTGTTTAATATGCGGGCGGTCGCAAACCGGCTGCTTGTCCCGCTTACAAAACAGGTTGGCTTCAGCGATGATTTCCAGAGAATCTTTGATGCGGGCGGAAAAATGATGCTGATTTTCCGAAAGCCGACAGCTATGTTCAATCAAGCATTCAATAGCTGGCCGTGTTAACGGCTTAGCTCCGGAATCAGCGGCTTGCTTAATCATCAAAAGTATAAAGCGCTGCATCGACTCGTCGTTACGCGGAATGTAGCTGTCAAAGTCGGCAAGGATTTTGAACATCTCGTTAAATTCATCATCCAGTTCTTCCAGAAGATAGTAAATATCTCGAGAACCAACCAGAATCACTTTAACGTTTAACGGGATGACTTCGGGCTTAAGAGTGATGGTGTTAATGCCCAAATCCGAATAAGGCGATTCGATTTCGATGCGACCGGATTGCAATGCACGTTTAAGCCCTTCCCAGACGAACGGATAATTCAGCAGTTTTTCGGCATCGAGTATCAAATAACCGCCATTGGCCTTGTGTAATGACCCGGCGCAAATCCGCCGGTAATTGGTGACCAGCGCGCCCTGATCGCTGATGTATTCAATACGGCCGAACAGGTTTTGATAGATCGGATGCGGCTCGTATATAACCGGCGCGCCGCTTTCCTGTTTGTTATCGACCAGAATATTTGGCGCGTACAGCTCGGTCAGCAACAACCGTTTTACGGTGTTTTCTTGCGGCTCCGGCGTCCGCCCCGGCATCATGTAGTCGGCAATGGTGTTGCTGAGGTTCTTTTTGATTTCCGCCAAAAAGGTGATCACATCATCGATATTTTGGTAGTTGTCATTCAGTTCGGCAAACAGCGGCTCTATCGCCAAGCTGATGGTGTCATTATCCTGCTGTTTGATTTTTTCAACCATGGCTCTGCGCCATTGAGGCAACTCCAGCAATACATCGCTTAAATATTCTTCAAGTTCCTCAACATGCTTATGAAAAATTTCCCGTTCCGATAGCGGCAATTGGGTGAATTGGTCTTCATTCAGTGCCTTGTTGTCCTGAATAGGTGCAAAAGAAATCGATTCGCCCTCCCTGAATAACGCAATCGCCAAAGACTGGGCCTTTTTATCGACAAGATCGATGGCATTGTTATAGAGCTGGTTGTAATGGCGTTCAATAGCGCTCTTTTTTTGTTGATAGGTAGGACTTTCAAAGGCGGCGGGAAAAGTCGCCAGCAGGTTATCGATTAACTTTTCAATGTCCTTGCTGAGCGTTTGGCCATGCTCGGCCGGGAGTTCAATAGCCACCGGCTCTCTCGAATTAGCAAAATTATCGACATACGCATAAGAAGGCGGTGCGGGCAGTGTTTTGGCCTGGGTATACAAATGGTTGGTAATCATCGACAACCGGCCCAATCCCGGCTCGCCCATCACAAAAATATTATAGCCGGGGTTACTCATCTCAATGCCAAACTCTAGCGCCGACTGGGCCCTGGACTGACCTAAAATGGTACTGGACAATTCAGGTGCTGTTGGGAACTCAAAGCCCTCCAGATCGACATTTAGTTTCAGTGATTCCAGAGGGAGCTTTAGGGTATTAGACATGAATTGTGGATGTTCTCGGATTGCACAAAAACTGCAATTCTACCATTATTTACCGAGTTGTTCGATTATCCCCACCATGTTGCTTAAGACGCGCAAACCTAAAGAAACAAGGAGGTAATCCTGTTGTCATCTTATTGTCTTGCAACTGTCACAAAGATTTAATCCGGCTATTGCATAATCGGCAAGAATTTAACAAGACAAAGAAGGTATTCGGATGATTATCAATTGGTTTGCAGCAAAAGCACAAAAGCTTTTACCGTTACAAGATGCCGATCTTGACGAACTTAGCATCAACTTTGACTTTGCTTTGAGTGCTGAAATTACGGGCTTGCTGTATGCGAAAAATGATGACTGCATGGATGAAAAAGATAGCGCAACGCAGGGAGCAGTTACCGACGATTGCCTGAATGCAGTAGATACACACCCAAAGATTGGGACGATAGAGCAATGCATGGCGCAGAGAAGCGGTGTGTTGACGACGGCATGGAGACCAGAGGCAGAGCAACACTGGGAAAGTCTGCCGAGAGCAACGCCGGTAGCTGTTGCCGAACGCCATCAACAGGATGAAATAGTCAACGAAACGACTCTATCGCGATTTGCATTAGATGAATATGAGTTGGCATTAGCCTGATATAACCGTGCCAAATAATGACCGTATGGGCAGATATTTCAGAAATAATATCTGCCCATACAACCCTGTTTACCTTACAATTAAGCTGTTATTAACTGACTTAACGCCATTAACCTTTCTGGTAAGTTCCACCGCTCTATTGGCCGCACTCTCAGAGTCCACAAATCCACTTAACTGAACGACCCCTTTGTAGGTTTCAACATTGATTTGTAGTAGTTTAAGTCTGGAATCGCCCAGTATGGTCGCCTTAACTTTGGTAGTCAGGACAGAATCATCCAGGTATTCCCCTGTGCTTTCATGTTTAGCCCCTCCCGCACAACCGGCAATTAACATGGTCAATAAAAAAACAAATACCAACTTGAATTTACTCATAATGTTTAACCCTTATAGTTTAATTAGGCGTAAGTTAAAAAAATCGATTATTTCTGGTGTTAACAATGAAAACGGCAATCAATCGACCCACCCATACTGAACTAATCGCCACTTTTAAATAATACAATATTATTGGATAGATGTATTGCTCACACTCAATGCTGTTGGCTGTGAAATTTTGACGAGGCGAAGAGTAATATAAAGTCCGACTGATTTTGTTCTTGCTTAAAGACTTCAAATTTTGATGCGAAATCCTTGCGTGCACTGCGTCGATGGGCATCAAGATCTTGAATCAATACCCCCATCGCTAAAAAGGTGTTGGCCGGAGTATTAAGCGCCATCATTTCCTCGCTAAACTGCTTCAGGGTATGCTCCTGAACAGCGTAATCCTGAAAGTCGCCTAAAACTTCTTGCAGTCCTTTTAAATTTTTAATCAGGTGCTTTATTTGATGCTCTGGATAGAGGCTTTGGAAAAACTCCATTAAATAGCGCAGCTTTTTGCAGGACTTTCTTAAATCATGTAACGCTTCATCTGGAGATGAATTGGTAATTACATCGCCTGCCCGCAACACACGGGAAAAGGCTTTCCATATTCTCCGGTCTGCGAGCTCTTTAATAGTCAGCTTGGCATTTTCTTCAAGCGGTTTTTTATAGGACGGCTCTTTAAGAAACTGCTCCCACTCGGACAGAGTAGAAAGGTATTTAGTGGATTGCAATTTTTTTGTCAGTTCGTTTTGAGCTTTGTGCTGTTTAGTCAACAAAAAATCATATAAGGGATTAAGGTCTTCCCTGATTGAATCGGGGAGACTGCTTTTATAGCGATCAAAATTCAATAGATACACATCCAAGTCCCTTGTCGGCCCGGTGATTTGCCCTAGCCAGCAGAAAAAGTCGGCATAATATGCGCTGATACTCGGTGGTAATATGCCTTTGATTTGGCTGAGTCCTGAGCGGGTTCTTCTTATTGCAACTCTAAAGTCATGTAAAAATTCGCTATCAGTAGCGTCAATAGTACCCTGTTCATTGACTTTAATGGCTTTTAGCAGGTGACTGTAGATGTATTTTCCGGCAATATCGGCGCGCATGTCGGGATCAAGGTTGATATTCAATTTCGAGGAATAATCTTTAGGCTTACGTCCCTGAACATGCAGGGCGGCAAGCAAAATTGGCTTATCAACGGCTGTTAAACCCAATTTTTCGGTCATTAGCTCGGCAATATGCTCTGCAGCTTTATCATAGCCTTTTACCGGCTGCAGAATAACGCGATTATTGAGCATGCCGTACTCTTCAATCATCAAACGAAGTATGATTTTTTCATCTTTATTAAGGATATTTAAATGGTAAACCTCATATTCCAGTGTACAAACCGTCAATAATGCACGCATTTCCAGTATCGGCTCCAGGGTATCGTGCATTATTCCCGGTCTGAATAATTTGCTGAATATTGGTACTTTATGCAGAGCAACGCTAGTGATAACGCGATCATTTTTAATTGATCTTAATGTCAGGACTGAAGCGGTCTTTCGTGAACGCAGTGGAATGGATTTTACTTGGTTAAACTCGCAACAGATATCATTTGAGTACAAACGCCAGTCAAAGCTGTCATAATAAGCTTTACTGGATGAATGCCTTAAAGCCAATTTCGTGTCAGTCTCATGACTTAATTCGGCGATAAATTTTTCAGCCGTTAAATTCACAGGAAATTCAAATTGTAAGGACATATTTATCACAGAGTGTTGGTTCATAAGTCATCTATGTGGTTAATTTCATTATCATAACAGTTTAGTATTAATGTTTAATGACATGGATAAAACCTGTCCGGATCGACAGCAGGGATAGAGATTTGCCGCTGAAAAAAGTAGATGTAAGCCGCTATTTTGCGCTGAAGACTTGGCAAAGTAAAAAAAAACGTACTGTAATATTCTTGTCATATACTATTTATATAATAGAGCCACTTTAAATTATTTTGAGAGTTGATTATGAAAGTATCTTTTAAAACTAAGTCGCTAGTCACAGCGATGGGGTTTGGTATCGCGGTATTAACCAGCAGTGTTGCTGGTGCCGTACAGACAGTTGATGCAGGTATTCCCGAGTATCAAAAAGCCAGCGGTATTTCAGGCAATCTGTCCAGTGTCGGCTCCGATACGCTGGCTAACCTGATGACGCTATGGGCTGAAGAATTTAACCGTGCTTATCCTAATGTAAACATTCAAATTCAAGCAGCGGGTTCTTCAACGGCTCCCCCTGCACTGACTGAAGGCACATCGAACTTGGGACCTATGAGCCGCCAAATGAAAGATGCCGAACTTGAAGCTTTCGATGATAAATACGGCTATAAGCCTACCGCAATTCCAGTGGCTGTTGATGCGCTGGCCGTCCTTGTCAACAAGGACAACCCGGTTAAAGGCTTGACCATGGAACAGGTTGATGGGATCTTCTCTTCCACTAACAAATGCGGCGGACCGAATATTGAAACTTGGGGTGACGCTGGCGTTACTGCTTGGGGTTCAAAAAGCATCCAGTTATACGGACGTAACTCAGTTTCAGGTACATACGGCTATTTTAAAGAACACGCTTTATGCAAAGGCGACTTCAAAAACAACGTAAACGAGCAACCTGGTTCTGCTTCAGTTGTTCAGTCAGTGACGTCTTCGGTTAATGGCGTCGGTTACTCCGGTATGGGCTATACAACCTCAGGTGTTAAAATGGTGCCTTTAGCGGCCAAGGGCAGCAAAAATTTTGTCGAAGCCTCTCCTGAAAATGCAGCTGCCGGTACTTATCCTTTGACTCGCTACCTGTATGTTTATGTCAACAAGAAGCCAAACCAACCGCTGGCGCCGTTAGAAAATGAATTTATCAAAATGGTCTTATCAAAAACCGGTCAACAAGTGGTTATAAAAGATGGATATATTCCTCTACCGGCTAAAGTCGTGGATAAAATATTGGCTACACTTAAATAAGATAAGGAATTAGTATTGCGCAGGGACGCGTAGATAGGGACGTCGGTCTGAATGTGTTATTGTCTTCCCCCTCAGAAAGTAAAGGCGCATTGGACAAAATTACGGCTGAGATTTGCATTGTGAATCTTGGCCGTTTTTTTTGTTTTTTGTTATATTCTTAATCCTATTTAATTTCTAGTATCTTTAGCATGTCAGAAATCAACGCTCCCATTAAACAACCTTCCACCATGAAAATCAGTTCCGGTGAATATCACCAGCGCTGGCGACTTTTTAAAGATGCCTTGGCACGCTATGGCGTAGTGGCGGGCGGTCTAGGTGTAATCGTCGCCATAGTCCTGATTTTCTTTTATTTATTGTATGTCGTGTACCCCCTGTTTATATCGGCTAGTGCAGAACCGGTTAGCGAATACTCAGTACCTGAGCAAGCGCTAGGCAACACTGTGCTGCTGGCAATAGAAGAGCAAAATGAGGTAGCCGCCCGGTTTACTGATAGTGGCCAAGCGGTGTTTTTTGATGCGACTACCGGTAAAACAATACTGACACAAGCCGTGACAATACCCGAAGGCGTACATATCACCAGCTTTGCTCAGGGCAGTCCTGTCAAAGAGGGCGCAGTCATTTACGGTTTATCCGATGGCCGGGCAATCGTCGTTAAACAGCAATATAAAGTCAGTTACCCGGAAAATGTACGGGTTATTACGCCATCACTTAAATATCCATTGGGTGAGCAACCATTGGTGCTGGATGAGTCCGGCGCAGCTTTAGAGAAAATCGCGGTTAAGGTGGGTGCTGATTCAACGACTATCGTCGTAAAAACGGCCGATTCCCCAGTGCCCCCCTTGACGATCGATCGCACAGGTTCCCTACCCATCGCGACACTCCCACCATCCCTGGCGGTCGATCGCACAGGTTCCCTACCCATCGCGACACTCCCACCATCCCTGGCGGTCGCAGGTAAAATTCTTTTGATCAATTTTCAAAAGGAACAATCCTTATTTGCTGATGAAGCTTCGCTAACACGCACGGATTCGATTATTGATCTGCCGTCCGCAGGTATTTCCGATATTTTAATCGATAAGGAAGAGGCCAATCTGTATCTGATCAGCAACGACGGTCGGTTGGGCTTTTTTGATATTAGCAATAAGAGTAGCCCGGACTTAAAGCAGCAACTGAATGTAGTTGATGCAGGGCAAAAGATTACCAGCGTCACTTTTTTAAACGGCGACCTTTCATTGATGATAGGCGACTCCAGCGGCCTAGTCTCTCAATGGAGTATCGCTAAAGATGAGTTGAATCGCCCTGCCATGCAAAAAATCAGAGCCTTTAAAGTCTCGGATAAGGCTGTCATTGCGATCAACTCCGAGCAGCGTCGTAAAGGCTTTATGACCACCGATGCTGACGGCATCATAGGCATTTATCATTCAACCGCTGAACGTGAAATGATTAAAGAACGGGTAAGCGATGCTGTTCCAGCGGCAGCGATTTTGTCACCTAGAGCTAATGCTTTGTTGGTGCAGTCGTCTGATGGCAAAATACATTTCTGGCATGTCGATAATGAGCACCCCGAAGTTTCCATAAAATCGCTGTGGCAGAAAGTCTGGTACGAAAGTTATCCGAAACCCGACTATATCTGGCAATCTTCTTCGGCAAATAATGATTTCGAGCCTAAATACAGCTTAACACCGCTGGTTTTCGGTACCCTGAAAGCGGCGTTTTATGCGATGTTGGTAGCCATACCTCTGGCGTTAATGGGGGCGATTTACACGGCTTATTTTATGGCTCCCGGTATGCGTGTCTATGTAAAGCCT
>JADHTX010000052.1 GCA_016784875.1 Methylobacter sp. | reverse complement strand
ATTTTGCCACTTCAAGGAAGCTATTGACGACTGCCTTGATAAGGTGAAATCTGCTTTCAAGGAACAAGTTAAAACACTTTTAAACCCAAAATTCCAGCTATTTGAAAAATCCGCAGGCGTGACCGGGTGAAGTATATCAACCGTAATGACTATCAATAAACTGATAGCTAAGCGAAACATGTATCTGATCGGAATGTTTTTACTTTACCACCCCAATCATTAAATAAAAAAGGTGTGCATCATGCTAAATAAGATGAAAAACTTAACTATCAAAATGCGTTTCACGCTAATTTTGAGCACTTTGATCATCGGTTTTTCGATGTTCGGCTTCGCAACGTTCAAAGCCATGAATACCGTCAATGTTAATGGTCCTATTTATCAACGTATCGTCCAGAGTAAAGATATTATTGCCGATGTCTTGCCCCCGCCTGAATACATCATCGAATCCTATCTGGTAGCGCTGCAATTGACCCACGCAGCTGACCCGGCCGAAACCAGCACTTTAATAACGCGTTTTCAAACGCTAAAAACGGAATACGAATCCCGTCATAATTATTGGTTAACGCAGTCTTTGGAACAAAAGCTTCATATGCCCTTCCTTGAACGCTCTTATCAGGAAGCGCAAACCTTTTACAATGAAGCCGAGCAAAATTTCCTGCCGGCCATTCAAACAGCAGAGCGCAATGCATCGCTGCTCAGCCTCCAGAAAATGCACCACGCATATCAGCTGCATCGAGCCGCTATTGATGACGTAGTTGGGCTTGCAACAGCCCGCAATGCAATCGATGAGGCACAAGCACTGAACGCATTACAATGGTATAAAATCGTCCTGGTCGGCATCTTCATTTTTAGCGTTGCAATAGCTGTCGTCATGACCATAGCGATCAGCCGCAGCATTTTGCGCTCGCTTAAAGCCGCTCAACAGATAGCTGGGGCCATTGCTACGGGAGACCTGAACTCCAGCATCGACATTCATCAAAGCGATGAGATCGGAGAGCTATTACGCTCTATGAAAGCCATGCAGGATTCTATTAACAGTTTCGTAACCGGCCTGGATGTTATGGCGCAAAAGCACGCGCAAGGTTGGGTCAAAGAACAACTTGATGATACGAAATTTTCCGGCACCTATGCCAGAATGGCGCGTGAAGTTAATGAGTTGATTCAATCGCGCATCGCTATCAATAGAAAGTTGATCGGTATCGTCGCTCAATACTCCAAAGGTGACTTTTCTACTGACATGGATATTCTGCCGGGCGAAACAATCGCTATTACCGAGATTATGAACAATGCCAAAAAGACCTTCCTGGAGGTTAACAACGAAATCAAAATACTCGTAGAAGCGGGGGCGAAAGGCAATTTTTCAAAGCGTAGCGATCCGGATAAGTTTGAGTTCATGTTCAAGGAGATTTTGACCAATCTCAATAACCTGATAGATACCTGCGATGTCGGCTTCAACGACGTATTGCATGTTGCGACTGCATTATCCCAAGGCGACCTGACCCAAACCATCGACAAAGACTACCCCGGCACTTTTGGCGAAGTGATTGTCGGCATGAATAGTATTGCAGAAAACATCAAAAGCCTGGTAGGGGAAATCAAGGAATCTACCGACAGCATTAACACTGCGGCCAATGAAATCGCCTCCGGTAACAATAACTTGTCTCATCGCACCGAACAGCAGGCCGCCAGCCTGGAACAAACGGCTGCCAGCATGGATGAGCTGACGTCCGCCGTTCAGCATAATGCCGCAAATGCCCAACATGCCAACCGGCTTGCCGTCGACGCATCCGGCATCGCCGGTAAAGGCGTTGAAGTCATCGGCCAAGTTGTCACGACCATGAACGACATCAACGATTCTTCACGAAAAATCGGGGATATTATTTCGGTAATCGACGACATCGCTTTCCAGACCAACATTCTTGCCCTCAATGCCGCAGTAGAAGCGGCTCGTGCCGGTGAACAAGGCCGGGGCTTTGCTGTAGTAGCCGTAGAAGTACGTAATCTTGCACAACGAGCTGCGACAGCGGCAGGAGAAATTAAACATCTGATTAACGATTCCGTAGACAAAGTTTCGGGAGGCAGTAAATTGGTCACCCAGGCAGGATTGACTATGGAAGAGATCGTCTCCTCCATCCGCGGCGTTACCGAGATGATGGCCGAAATCACCGCCGCTTCCACTGAACAAAGCTCCGGTATCGAACAGGTCAACCAAGCCATCGCGCAAATGGATGACGTAACTCAACAGAATGCCGCCTTAGTAGAACAAGCAGCAGCGGCAGCGGAATCACTGGAAGATCAGGCCCAAAATCTGTCAGTCACAGTAAATGGTTTCAAAGTGAACACCGACTACTCACACAATTGGGACCGCACTTTCCATATGACGGATCCTGTACAACAGGAAGCAATACCGGTTAAGACAGGCACCAATCAAGGCAAACAACAACCACAGTTGCAGCTTGCTGATAATGACGAGTGGGACGTATTTTAATTCCACTTACCCCAATAAAAATGAAAATAGTTAAATCCTATTTTTTCGCATATCAACCGGATACCGACAATAAGCCTCATCGTTGGTGCAAAGCGACCAATGAACGCACAAAATTGATGCAATCCAACCATTCAACCCTAGGTCAAAAGCTCTTTACCATACTCAACATAATACATAACCGCTTATTTTTATTAGATTAAATATACAAAATAATTATTTATTGCTTTTGGCACAACGTTTGCTTTAAACAATACAGGAACTCCAACGATGGAGTGCTAAACAACATAGGTTCAACGTTGAACCAAAACGGGCAAAGGCGTCTACCAGACTAAATACATCACGTATTTTTTAGGGTAACGCTTTTTTTTTGCTAATTTTTTTCCAAACCTGCTGAGGTCAATATGAAACAAACCGGACGATTTACTATCAAAAAACTGGTTACAGCCGTCGCTGCTGCGGCTGCAATATCAACCCTATCCTTTGCAAGCAATGTCTACGCAGTTGAAAAACTGGAAAAAGACACATTGAAACTCGGCTTTATTAAATTAACCGACATGGCACCTTTAGCAGTAGCTTACGAAAAAGGTTATTTTGAAGATGAAGGACTGTATGTGCAATTGGAAGCGCAAGCCAACTGGAAAGTCTTGCTGGATCGAGTGATAGGCGGCGAATTGGACGGAGCGCATATGCTGGCAGGTCAACCCATTGGGGCAACGATAGGCTTTGGCACCAAAGCGGACATTATTACTGCGTTTAGCATGGATTTAAACGGCAATGCGATTACCGTATCCAACGATGTCTGGGAACAAATGAAATCGCATATTCCAATGCAAGACGGAAAACCGGTACACCCGATTAAAGCCGATGCACTGAAACCCGTCGTCGAAAAGTACAAAGCGGCAGGCAAGCCGTTCAATATGGGCATGGTGTTCCCTGTCTCAACCCATAATTACGAATTGCGTTACTGGCTGGCAGCCGGCGGTATCAAGCCCGGTTTTTATGCTCCCCCTCAAGACACATCAGGCCAGCTTGACGCCGATGCGCTGTTGTCGGTAACGCCCCCACCTCAAATGCCATCCACTATGGACTCCGGCACAATTGTCGGCTATTGCGTCGGCGAACCGTGGAATCAGCAAGCGGTATTTAAAGGCATAGGCGTGCCGGTGGTCAGCGATTATGAAATCTGGAAAAACAACCCTGAAAAAGTTTTTGGCGTCAGTAAAGAATGGGCCGAAAAAAACCCCAAGACGCATTTGGCCGTGGTCAAAGCCCTGATTCGTGCAGCCATGTGGTTAGATGCGGATAACAACAAAAACCGTCCTGAAGCGGTCGAAATGTTATCTCAATCACAATATGTCGGCGCTGACTATGAAGTTATCGCCAATAGCATGACAGGCACCTTTGAATATGAAAAAGGCGATAAACGCGACTTGCCCGATTTCAATGTGTTCTTCCGGCATAACGCGACTTACCCGTATTACAGCGATGCCATTTGGTATTTGACCCAAATGCGCCGCTGGGGGCAAATCAACGAGCAAAAATCGGATGCCTGGTTTATGGATATTGCCAAACAGGTTTATCGCCCTGACATATACATGGCGGCAGCCAAGGCACTGATTGCCGACGGCAAGGCCAAAGCCGAGGACTTTCCGGCCGATAATGAAACCGGATTTAAAGCGCCGACCGGTGATTTTATTGACGGCATTGTTTATGACGGCAACAAGCCGAATGATTATCTATCTAAATTTGCTATCGGTCTTAAGGGCAAGCAAACCGTGGCAGACGGTAAAGTGGTCGAATAATAGCATTGTTCCCACGCTCCGGCGCGGGAATAAAAAATGAATAAGTGTGAGTGCCTACCTAAACAAAGGATGTTGACTTGGTGCAAGGACGCACTTTTTTTACCGTTCGCCTTTAACCCTTCACCTGTTTTTAATAAAGGTACCTGATTATGCACAACCATCTGATAAAAATTTTAAACATTACCGGCTTCACTTGGTTTGTTCCTCTAGTGAAAATAGCGGCCGGTGAAAACCCCTCAATGCAAATCCGCCAACTTTGGCTGATCATGGGCGTACCTATACTCGCATTTATGATTTTCCTTGGGCTGTGGAGTTTTTCCGCATCCAAAGTTAACACCAGCCTGGGTACTATTCCCGGTCCTATCGCAGTGTGGCACGAAGCTGGCGGATTGCTGGACGACCATTTCGCCGAACGCGCCAAAGAGGACGAATATTACCAACGCCAGCAAGCCCGCAACGAACAAAAACAGACAAAAGATCCGACAGCCGAAATCAGAGTACGCCCCTATAACGGCCAAGCCACCTATCTGGATAAAATTTACACCAGTCTGTACACAGTATTTGCCGGTTTTGTAATCGCGACATTAATCGCCGTACCGCTAGGCCTGTTCTGCGGCATGAGCCCTATGTTTAACACCGCAATCAATCCGCTGGTCCAGCTATTTAAGCCGGTATCGCCCCTGGCTTGGCTGCCGATTGTCACGCTAGTCGTCAGCGCCATGTACGTGACCACCAATGATTCCTGGTTTGAAAAATCATTCCTGACTTCCGCAATTACCGTCACGCTGTGTTCGTTGTGGCCGACGCTGATCAATACCGCCGTCGGCGTGTCATCAATCGACAAGGACCTGATCAATGTCGGCAAAGTATTGCGCCTCGGCTGGAGCACCCAAATCAAAAAAATCATTTTGCCGTCCGCCCTGCCGTATATTTTCACCGGCATGCGCTTATCCTTGGGCGTGGGCTGGATGGTTTTAATCGCGGCAGAAATGCTGGCGCAAAATCCGGGACTGGGCAAATTCGTCTGGGATGAATTCCAGAACGGCAGTTCCAACTCCTTAGGCAGAATTATGGTTGCGGTATTTACCATCGGGCTGATCGGATTTGCGCTGGATCGCATCATGCAATCGTTACAAAACCTATTCTCTTTCGGTAGAGCACTATAATCAGGAGCCGAAATGTCCGTCGTCAATCTTAATACTGTGCTTAAGCGCACGAGCAACCCAATTGCGCCATCGAACGATGCGCACCAGCCTTTACTGGAATTAAAGTCTGTGTGCAAAAGCTATGGCAATGCCTCCATACTCAACAACATCAACCTGTCAATTAAAGAAGGCGAATTCGTTGCCATCGTCGGCTTTTCCGGCAGCGGCAAAACCACGCTGATTTCAACTATTGCAGGCTTGATTCAAGCCGATAGCGGCGAGGTGCTAAAACAAGGACTGCCGATCACTGCGCCTGGACCGGATCGCGGCGTGGTATTTCAAAACTATTCGCTGATGCCCTGGTTAACGGTTTATGGCAACGTGGCATTGGCGGTCGATCAGATTTTTAAACACTGGCCTGCCGAACAACGCAGAGCGCATACCGAAAAATACATCAGAATGGTGAATCTCGGCGCGGCGATGGACAAAAAGCCGGACGAATTGTCCGGCGGCATGCGCCAACGGGTCAATGTCGCTCGCGCCTTGGCTGCCAGCCCGGATATTTTGCTGCTGGATGAGCCTCTCAGTGCGCTGGATGCTTTGACACGCGGCAACTTGCAAGATGAGATTTTGCAAATATGGGAACAGGAAAAGAAAACCGTCATTCTGATTACCAACGATGTCGATGAGGCCATCTATATGGCAGACCGGGTTATTCCGCTTAATCCTGGTCCCAATGCCACCTTCGGCCCGGATTTTACTATCAATATCGAACGCCCCAGAGATCGAACTGCACTTAACCATAACCCCGAATTTAAAAAATTGCGCGCCGAAATAACCCGTTATTTAATGGACATCGGCATGGCAAATAACCAAACGCGGAAATCCGATAAAATCGTTCTGCCGAAAATCAAACCTAACACCGACAGCGACTGGAATCGAGCTTATTCGGTTATAAAATCCACCCAGGATAATTTAGCCCGGCCACGTTATTTGGAGTTTTCCCAGCTGTCTAAGATATACCCCACACCCGACGGCAACAGCTCGATCAAAGTCGTGGACGGTTTCGACCTGAAAATGAAAAAAGGCGAATTCATCTCCATCATCGGCCATTCCGGCTGCGGCAAATCCACCGTGTTATCGATGACCGCCGGGCTGAACAGCATCTCCGAAGGAGTGATTATCTTAGACAACAAGGAAATCGACAGCGCAGGGCCAGATCGCGGCGTCGTGTTTCAAGCACCCAGCCTGTTTCCCTGGTTGACGGCATTCGAAAACGTCAGCTTGGGCGTGGATAAGGTCTATCCACATGCCTCCAAAACAGAACGCCATGATATCGTCGAATACTATCTTACCCGCGTCGGTTTAGGCGATTCGCTACGTAAAAAAGCCGCCGACATGTCCAATGGTATGCGCCAACGGGTCGGTATTGCCCGCGCCTTTGCCTTATCGCCCAAACTACTGCTGCTGGACGAACCGTTTGGCATGCTAGATTCATTAACCCGCTGGGAGTTGCAGGAAGTATTGATGGAAGTCTGGGACAGAACTCAGGTCACTGCGATAGTGGTCACCCACGATGTCGATGAGGCCATCCTGCTGGCCGATCGGGTGGTGATGATGACTAACGGCCCACATGCCAAGATCGGTAAGATCGAAAACATCGATTTGCCCAGACCTCGCAGCCGCAAAGCCTTGCTTGCACATCCCGATTATTACAAATACAGAGAAAGCATCTTGAGCTTTCTTACCGAATGCGACCATAGCCATTAACAATAAATGCCCGGTTGGGCCTGCCGTGCGCGCCTTGGCTCCATAAGACCATAAGGCGCGCACGGCACGTCCTACGCCAAAGAACAACGGTGAGAAAACAACACTGTTTTTCTCCATCCCACGCGCTACGCTCAAGTCACGAGCGATGCGTAGCGCGTAGGAATTAAATTGCTTTACTGTAGAACGCAATTTCCAGGCCTATTGGCTTTTCTTAAACAACGAATACCATCCATCAATACAAAAGGAGGCTTTATGCCGCAAAAAACCAAACTGTCCGCATCACTACTGGCGCTCTCTGTCATCAGCGGCTCGGCTATGGCCGACATCACCCAACAAGTCGAGGACGCGCTTAACTTCCACCATTACGGTAAAAATGGCGCTATCAAATTCGACCTGAGCACACGTTATGAAAATGTCGATCAAGACCGAGGCGCACCAAAAACCGCCAATGCCGTAACCTCGCGTTTACGGGCCGGTTTACTATCGCCTGTATTCCACGGAATACAGGGTTACGCCGAATACGAAGGCAATCTTGCCATGCTCGATGATTACAATAGTACGCGCAATAACAATACCGGTTATTCAACGGTTGTCGATCCTGAAAAAAGCGAACTCAACCAACTGTGGATCAGCTATGCAGGCATTCCCGATACCGTAATTAAAGGCGGACGGCAACGCATCAAGCTCGATGACGACCGTTTTATCGGCAACGTCGGTTGGCGGCAAATGGAAGCGACTTTCGATTCGGTGTTGATAACCCACAAAAATCAACAGTTATTCGGCCTGACCGTTAACGTCGGCTACATTGGCAATGTACAAACGATTTTCTCCACTAACGAAAAAATTAATGCACCATTCCTGAACGTCAATTATAAAGTCGGCGATTACGGCAATGTAATTGGTTACGGTTATTGGCTGGATTATACCGAGCGCGAGAATTACGAAAAATCCAGTGAAACTTATGGCTTACGCTTTACCAACTTTAAAAAACCGGGAGACTCGCTGAAGCTGAGCGATAACTATGGCGTGGTTTATACTGCCGAATGGGCTCATCAACAAGACTACGGACACGGCACAACCCCGTACAACGCCGATCGTCTCAATCTGATGGGTGGCGTTACCGCCTACAACTTTACTTTTCAAGGGGCGATAGAGCAACTGGACGGTAAAGGCACCAATAAATCCTTTGATACCCCGCTGGGTACCAACCATGCATTCCAGGGCTGGGCAGATTTATTCCTGAATACGCCTAAAGACGGCATCCGCGATGTATCCGGCACAGCGATTGCCAAACTGGATGGCGGCAATGTGATATTAACCGGGGTTTATCATGACTTTAGCAATGACACCGGGCAACTTCATTACGGCAAGGAATATGATTTTGCGGCGATCAAAAAATTCGGCAAGCATTATTCGGTGTTAGCCAAATACGCTTATTACGATGCGGATCAATTTAGCACCGATACCCAGAAAATCTGGATTCAGGGGAATATCAGTTTTTAACAGTTGCCCCCCACAGACATGTCGTCGCCAGATAGCCGCTCAAGCATAAATTGGCGACGGCACGGTTGGATACGCCCGGTACACATGCCGGTACACATTTTCCGCCAGCGTCTGAACATCTGTATCGTTGTAACCATCCACCGGTAGGCCAGTTCTTTCATCATACAAAAAATCGAAAATTTGCTGCTTTACTGCATCGCAGTCGGCTTCCTTGTCGCGCCAGTTGGCAATTTTCAATCGCTCGGCTTTAAGCGTTTCCAGCAAACCGACAGCAATCTTTTTAATCCTTTTAGCTTCCTTCTTACTCAAATCCGGCTTTTTCAATAGATCAAACAGCGCCAAAGTTTCCTCTGTCAAACCTTCGGCTACCGCCCTGCTTTCTTCCTGGCTCATCTCTCCAACCAACTTTATCAAAGCCTCAAAGGTTTTCTCGATAGTAATTCGATCTTTCTCCCGATTGTATTCTTTGACTAAGCTTTCGTAATGGTGCCGATAATCGGTGCGCAACGGGTTTTGCATCAGTAATTTATTAAGCTTACTTTCCACCGCATCTTTCAAGCTTTGCACGGTACTGCGTTGAGTTGCCGATGCCGCAAACTCTTTGCGTAAACGCTCGAAATCGATTTTGCTGATGTCGTAAACATCGCTGCCCTCAGGCCTTGGTTCGCCAACCCCCGGCTGAGTATAAATGGTCTGCTCAACAATGCCGTGCAACTGCTTAAGAATATCGGTGATGTCCGCTTGTTCGCGGTCAGCCTGCAAACGCTTGTAAATAATATCGATACCGTCGCGACTCTCGCGCTGAGCGTTTACACCCGGCACATTAATGCAGGCTTTGAACTTTTTAAATACCTCCCGCGCCATCACCTCAAAACGTTTGCGGGTTTGGTCGTTTTCGTTGACCGCTTCTTTAGCTTCATCAATCGCTTTATTTCGGGCAAAGCCTTGTTGGTTGGCGATGTCATCTAATTTAAAACCCTGTTGCTGCAAAAAGGTCCGCACCATATCAATCGATTCAATCAAGTCCGCCAACAGCTCTTCCTTGGGCTTAGTCGGATCATGCAGACCGCCTTCATCGCCGTGTCCGGTATCGCCACGCCCGGCAAAAGTCGCCAATGCCTTGCGCAGGTTTTTTAAAATGCCACAATAATCGACAATCAGGCCGTTATTTTTGCCTTCCGCCACCCGATTGGCCCGGGCAATAGCCTGCATCAGCGTATGGGCTTTCAGCGGCTTGTCGAGATAAAGCGTCGCCAGTGTCGGCACGTCAAACCCGGTTAGCCACATCGCGCACACTATCGCCACCCGAAACGGATGATCCGCCTTCTTGAACGCCGAATCCATATCCAGACGTTTGCCGTCTTCCAGCAAAAAGCCCTCCTTCATCAGGCGTCGGTGCGGAGTAATGTCCAAATCCCACTTCTTAAACTTGTCCATTTCGCCCTGCTCTTCACTGACCACCACGGCGATTTGCGTCTGCTGCATCCAGGCGAGCTGCCGCCTGCGCCAAACCTCGTCCTGTTCATCGGTCGCATTAGCCAAGTCTTTTTGCAATTCGACCCGATGCTGTTGCCAATAAAATTCGATCAGCTTGTGCATCCGCACACAGGTAATTTTGTCGAGACAAACAAACATCGCCTTGCCGGTCTCCCAACCATTCGCGTAATGCTTAACAAAATCTTCGGCAATCTGACCCAAGCGCTTACTGCTGGTGATGATGTGGTAGTCGCGTTTCAACTCGCGCTCCAAGCGTTGCTGCACATCAACATCGTCAATTTCCAGCTGTTCCAGCTTGGCGGCTATCTTCTCATTCAGGTTTTTGGGATCGGCAACGCTGTGCTGAACGCCTTCATCGTCTATAAACTGCAATGCTTCGCCACGAGCATCGTAATACAGCGGCACGGTCGCATTATCTTCCACCGCACGTTGAAAGTCATAGGTCGAGATGTAATCGCCGAACCATTTACGAGTGATCTCGTCATCCTTGAACAACGGCGTTCCGGTAAAACCGATAAAGCTGACATTCGGCAAGGCATTGCGCATATTCAATGACAAAATGCCGTATTGAGTACGATGCGCTTCATCGGTAATAACAATAACGTCATCACGCTCGGTGTAGGGGCTATCGACCTTTTGATTAAACTTCTGGATCAACGAAAATACATAGGCTTTTTGCTGGCCCAATAATGCCTGCAAATGTGCGCCGTTTTCGGCGCGGCACGGATCTTTATCGTTATCCGCCAAACCGCAACCGGCAAAAGTTTTATAAATCTGGGTATCCAGATCGTCGCGGTCGGTCAGCACCACAAAGCTGTAATTGCCGCCGAGTTTTCGGTGGATTTTACGAGCGAAAAACACAATCGAATACGACTTACCCGAGCCTTGGGTATGCCAAAACACACCCAACTTGCCCAAACGGGCTTGGCGCTCATTAACCGCCTCAACGGCGCGGTTGACTCCCAAAAACTGGTGGTTACGGGCGATAATCTTGACCGTTTTCCCGGCGCTTTCATCAAACAGGATATAGTTCTCGAAAATGTCCATCAGATTGGCTTTGCTGCATGTCCCTTTCAACAAAGTTTCCATATCCACCGCGCCGGGGCTGTCTTCATGCAGACGCTTCCAGTCATTAAAATGCTCGAACTTGCTGGTGATGGAACCCATTTTGGCATCTACGCCATTGGCCAAAATAACAAAAGCGTTATGATGGAACAGATGCGGCACCGCAGTTTTGTAATCGGCAAAATTCTGTTCGTAGGCGGCCTTGATGTCCTTGTGCAGATTTTTCAGCTCCATAAACAGCAACGGAATGCCATTGACAAAACCCACCACATCGGCACGACGGCGGTATAGTTCGCCTTTAATCCAGAACTCGCGCACCACCAGAAAATGATTATTGTTCGGGTTGTCGAAATCGAATAGCCGTAAGCGTTTTTTGACCCGCTCGCCGTGGTCGTTACGAAAACTAACCTCTACGCCGTTTTTGTGTAACGTGTCCTTATCGCGGTTAGTCGCCAGCAGCACCGAACTGGAACTGACCTCAGTAATAAGCCGCAACGCATCCTGATAAGCCTCCAGCGGCAAACCGGGATTTAACTGCATCAACTTCTCGCCAAGATACCGGGTCAGCACCACTTCTCCGTCATGGCTACGGCCTAGCGTACCTTCTTTACCGAAGACTTCATGCAATGCATAAATGGAATCGTCCCAGTTCAGTTGCTTAAACAGATAATCGGCTGTGGTGGCTTGCACCAAGGTGTCTTCGTTATACACTGCTAACCTATCTTAATAATTGCCGGTAAATGTAGGGAAGTGATTTTAATCGCCATGGATACATCTTATCTAACTTTTAATCTCGGTTTGAACCTGCCAATGCCCGCTTTTTGTCGAACCGATGCGCTTTAACACGCCTTGCTGTTGCAACTTTTGCAGATGACGTTCGATAGTGCGGGAACTCACGCCCAGCCGTTCCGCCAAAGCTGGAATGGTTAAATCGGGCGCTTGCTGCAAAGCTTGAATAATTGCCAGCGCCGGTTTCCTCGTTATTTCTCCCGACACTTCTCCCGACATTTCTCCCGCCACTTGTTCAGCCTCACTCCCTGTCCGCAATACCTGTACCAACGTTCCCAGCATAAATTCGATAAACACCGTACAGTCACTGGCCTGGTCGGCCTCACCCAGTACCCGGTAATACTCGCTTTGCTGCTCGCGAATAATGCTTTCGACCGGCAAGTAGGCCATTTCCGCACGCCAGCGGCTCAAGATCAAAGTCTGCCACAAGCGCCCGAGCCGTCCATTGCCGTCACTGAACGGATGGATAAATTCAAACTCATAATGGAACACGCAACTGGCAATCAGCGGGTGGATGTCGGTGTCCGCAAGCCAACCCAGCAAGTCATTCATCAACCGGGGGATTTGTGTCGCGGGAGGAGCCATATGCACCAGTTCCTGATCCCGAAAAACGCCCACGCCGCCGCTACGCCATTGTCCTGCCTCGTCGATCAAACCCAGCATCAACCGCACATGTGCCGCCAGTAAATGCTCCCCGTTGGTGGGCTGCCACTCGGGCAATTGCTCGTAAGCGGCAAAAGCATTGCGCACCTCCTGGATTTCCCGAGGCAAGCCGAGCACCGTCTTGCCGTCCAGAATCGCGGTGACCTGTTCCAGCGACAGGCTGTTGTGTTCAATCGCAAGAGATGCCTGAATGGTGCGGATGCGGTTTTTGCGCCGCAGTTGCGGGGATAATACGCCTTGGCGACTGACTGACCAACGCCCCAGCAATTCGCTGATTTCGGCAACGGCATTAAGGACGTTGGCCGTGATGCGGTAGGGCGGCTGGTAGCTTTGGCTCATACGCTGATGGTTCCGTTCATTAGGCGAGGGAGTAGTAGGTCTCGGGCTTTTTCTAATGCTTGATTTTGGATTGCTAATATTTTTAATTGGGCGGTAATTTTA
The DNA here is from genome assembly GCA_016784875.1 of Methylobacter sp. GTDB lineage: Bacteria > Pseudomonadota > Gammaproteobacteria > Methylococcales > Methylomonadaceae > Methylobacter_A. Next base: position 998 of record JADHTX010000052.1, on the reverse strand, counting down.
CTTATCTGCTCATCAAAAATCGAAAGTAAAGGCTCGGGCGGCAAGACTACTTTTGTCGTTAATAAATACCCCCAGTCTGCCCTTGGCATTTTTGATCCTTCTTTAACTGTCTTAGATGCCAGTGATATGAAATAGTCACTTGATAAGTACATCAAGCTCAAAAAATAATATTTTTCTGCTGTTGGTCGAATAACGATAGCATCTGATGACGTGATCCCATCACATAAAGCAAATCCAATTTTGTGAAAATAGGGCCTTATTTTTCCAAAAATAATATCACCTGATTTAAACCGATATTTATTGCTGGTAACTTTTTCAGCGGTTTCCCAAGCATTAAGAGTGATTGAACGACGCGGTATATGCTCTAAGCCAATATAAGGGGTATTGCCCTCCGTATCTTCTGGCTTAACAACATCTTTAATATCAATACAAATTTGTGAAATGGGTACCTTGTCCCACCCCTCCGGCACACCATCATCAATCTTGACATGCTCATGACCGGGGAAGCGCAGATGAACAAACCATTCCTGATACAACAGCCGCGCCGAGTCTTCCAACAGCTGAATCCGGCGGCGGTTGTTTGCGATGAGATCGTCGTAAATTGCTATATAATCGGCAATTCTTTTTTGCTCTTTGACATCTTCTGGGACAAGAAATTTTAGCGAAAGTAATTTTCCTTGGCTAAGATTGTCTTGTGCAGCACCTTGAGTAAATTGCTTATAGCTAAGCTTTAATTGTGCATCAAAAAGATACTTGATAAATCTAGCGTCAGCCTTTTCTGGATCAGGGATAAACCCGATAACACTATCTGGAAAGCAAGCATCAATTGCCAAAATTGATGTGTCGGCAATATTGGCCGCAATGGTTATACAAAGAGTACCCGCAATCCAAAGCTTGCTCTGTGCCAGCCCAGCGTCACTATATGTTTGAGAATATTCGGTAAGGTATAAGCCAGCATGTTTCACATCACCTGTTTGGATAAAAGGATAAGACCCTCC
>JADHTX010000051.1 GCA_016784875.1 Methylobacter sp. | reverse complement strand
GATCATAAACAACCTTAACAACCTCATTATGCCCGGTTAACCCCGTACATAATTCCTCATAAGTCGGATTAGGCGTGTAGCCGCCGGTATAACCGACTGCCGTACTAAATACGCCTCGACATTGCCAGAATTTTCGCTCTACCCCCCAAAAACACCCCATACCAAACATGGCCTGCTCCAGTTTTTCCGGGAACGGGGGAACTATCGGGTTGCCTGTTACAAAATGCCTGTTTATAACTTGTATCGGCTCACTTCGCCCGGGCAATGCATCCTTAAAGTCGGGTAAAATCAATTTTTTTGATGAAAAGATCATAGCTTGTGGTATTTTTATAAAATGGTTTAAGCATCGATTATTATGATCCTGATGTCATAAAATACACTACTTTTTTAACTGGAGAAACATGATAGAGCAAGATTTATTACGCCGTTTTTTATTTGAAGAACTGGGCGTTCGGGGCGAATGGGTTAAATTAACCAACAGCTGGCAAACGGCAAAACTTCATCAACGCGGATCTGAAAATGTGCAACAGTTACTGGGACAGGCACTTGCAGCAGTAGTCATGCTATCGGCTACCGTTAAGTTTAAAGGCTCGATGATTCTTCAAGCTCAAGGCGACGGCGACATTAAAACCTTGGTTGCTCAAGCAACGGACCAGCGAAAAATAAGAGGCTTAGTACGGGGTAAGGACAACGTAACCGAAGGCTCCTTAGAGGCCATGTTCGGCAAAGGACGATTGGTGCTAACAGTAGAATCGGAAAATGGCCAGCCTTATCAGGGCATCGTACCTCTCAAGGGCAACAATTTAGCCGCCGTCGTGCAAAACTATTTTGAGCAATCCGAGCAACTTAAAACCCGCTTGTGGCTATTTGCCGATACAACCCATGCGGTAGGATTATTATTACAGGAACTGCCGACACAGACAAATGATCAGTCTGATTGGGAACATATCGAAATTTTGGCAAACACAGTAACCGAACAAGAACTGTTCGACCTGGATTGTGAACAGTTATTGTTTCGATTATTCAATCAGGAAAAAGTCAGATTGTTTGACCCGGAACCGGTTGAATTTAGTTGCGCCTGTTCCCGGCCAAACATCGAGAAAACATTATTTGCTATGGGGCGGACTGAACTGGAGGATATTCTGGAGGAACGGGGCGTAATTGAAGTAAACTGCGAATTCTGTAGCGAACAATACCGCTTCGACAAAGTTGATGTGGAAAATATCCTGTCACAAAACAGTATCGTTAATAATTCCGATACACTACATTAAAATATTCTTATGAAAACCGGAATAATTAAACGAGGTCTCCGCATTATTTTTTTGCTGGTAGCGACTGGTACTTTATCCGGTTGCATGTACTGGATTCGTGCTTATCAAGTCTACTTACAAATGGATGAATTTGATCGCAACTTTTCCGTCGAGGCTAATGATGAATTTACCTTGCACTTCAAAGACCCTATTCTTTACAGTAAGGATTTTGTGTCCTTGTCTAAGCTTTATGCCAGCCAAGATGATCCAACAACGTCCGGCAGACGCTGGCGATACTGGTTTCGCAAGGTTGACGGCAGTAATCAGCTGATCAACCCCGAAGTCAAATTTTATTCCGATTTAAATTTTAATAAAGAAAATAGATTAATTGCCTGGTCGTTTTCTTCACTTTTTTTAGCCATTGCACCACCCAAATTTTTAGAGATTTCTCTACGCTCTATTGGAGGTGCCGAAATCGATAAGGAAAAGCAACAACTCAAAGCCAACTCGGCATTACTAGAAAAAATTTCCGAGGATTTACCCAAAAAACCGGCTGTTTTAGCACAACTGGGGGAGCCTTTTGAAATCAAGGATGAAGCCGAACAGGAAATATATATTTACCGCTTTCTTCTGGAAACCCACCATATAGAAGAAGGTTATGAGGATCGCGCCTTAAACGAGGTTAAAATCACCTTCGATAAAAAAACCCAAGAGCTGATTAGAATGGCGGGACGCTTTGCAGGACTTAAAGTTTCAATTAATTATCGTAAGTTTCTGAATGAAACACCGGATGTCGCTCTGAGCAAACAGGAATAACCACTTTTACCCTTTAATGATTTGCAATAAAAAAAGCTTAGACAATAATGCCTAAGCCTTTTTACAGTACGTGCGGAGTTAAAGCCGCACAAGATTCAGCTATAAATTACAACTTATCCGCATTTTTATCCAGATATTCTGCAACACCAACAGGGCTTGCATTCATGCCTGAATCGCCTTTCTGCCAGCCTGCTGGGCATACTTCGCCGTGTTCTTCATGGAATTGTAAGGCATCAATCATGCGCAGCAATTCATCCATGTCGCGACCTAAAGGCAGATCGTTAACAACCTGATGACGGACTTTACCGGAACGGTCAATCAGGAAAGTGCCGCGATAAGCCACAGCAGGCGCATCTGCTTCAACATCATAATCTTTACAAATAGCATGAGATATATCCGCCGCCATTGTGTAACGAACAGGGCCGATACCCCCTTTATTAACAGGAGTGTTACGCCATGCATTATGAGTAAAATGAGAGTCGATAGACACGGCAATCACTTCAACATTACGGCTTTTGAATTCATCCATACGATGATCTAAAGCGATCAATTCACTTGGACAAACAAAAGTAAAATCTAACGGATAGAAAAATACTATCGCATACTTTCCGCTAGTAGCTTCAGAAAAGCTAAATGAATCAACTATCTGACCATCGCCCAGAACAGCAGGAACTGTAAAATCAGGTGCTTGTTTACCAACTAATACGCTCATTGATTATCTCCAAATAAATAATGAAAAAACAAAAGACTGTTGACTTGATACTAGCCACTAAAGCAGTGGATTTGTGGAATTGTACACTAGGTTACTAGGTATTTGTCTAAATTGTTGTTATTTTTAGCTTGCTTTAATTTTATTTTTAGCGATAATTTGTCATCTATAGCTTACAATGAAGTCAGAAATAAGCTCGACTACGGGTTTATTTACAACCTGTCGCCCTAACTTGGCAGTTAAATTCTTTTTATTCACTCGTTTGATGGGATACTATCATGGCAAAAAATAAACATATTACTGAACCCGATGTGTTCGGTTATCAGGTCCGCATCGTAAGACGCGGAAAAGAGAGCAGTCGTTATTTTTCACATAAATTGTGGGGTAATAAAGGCAAATCCTTAAAGGCCGCAATTACCTGGCGTGACCAAATGCTGACCGTTTTAAAAGGCAGCAAGACACGGTTTCTTAAACCGCCCAAAAACAAAACCACCACTGGCGTCACGGGTGTGTCCAGAACTATCAAGTATGATCACCGTAAAGATAAAAGTTATCTTTGTTATACAGTTTTTTGGGTCAGTAATTGCAAATCCAGAAATAAAACTTTTCAGGTGGGTAATGTCGATAAAGTCACGGCAGACGATGAATTGCATGCGTTCCGTACCGCCAAGTTATTCAGAAGTTGCTATGAACACTCAATTGATAATGACCTTGAATTTTATGACAATAAATTTGCAGGATGGAAGAAACTACGCCTATATGAAGACGAAAGCTTGAACGCAGTAGCGATGTAAAACAAAGTTTTCATGTTAGATAGCGATACACAGTGGTTGACAAAAATCGCCCCATTCAAACCGGACAAGCCGCATCGACTTCTGCGGTAAAAATGTAAGCCATTAAATCATTTTGTCAGCTTGAATTGCAGGGTCTGGACGGCTCTTTGGGTAACTGCGACACCATCAACTATTTTTTCTTTGAATTTCCACCGGCTAATCGCTTTTAGCGCGGCATCATCAAAGACATCAGCAGGTTGAGCAGCTACAACCACTGCACCTTCAACATTGCCATCTGTGGTAATAGTAAACTCGACCTTAACCCAGCCCTCAATGTGGCGGCTGGCAGCACGCCTCGGATATTTGGGTGGAACCCGTTCCAACGGGATCACTCCGGCACTGACCCCAGCGGAACTGTCTCGCTTAACGGTATCGGCTGCTTTTTCCGCACGAGGCGGGACATTAACCACTGGAGCATTCGATTTTACAGCGGACACAGGTATATCCAATTTAGGTATTTCCGGCATTACCACCGGTACCTTTTGGACAACCGGTTGCTTTTTAGGTTGAGGCTTCTTGCGTGGTTGCGGTTTCTGTTGCACCTGCTCCACCTTCTTTTCGGGCGGTTTTTCAACTTTAGGCTTGGGCGGCTCACGCTTTAACCGAACAAACTCCACCATGTTCAGATGCTCGGTTTTCTTAACCACTTGCCGGTTACTCATTAGCATAACCTGCATCAACCAGAACAGGCTCAGTGAAACAAGAACACCTGTCAATAAAGCGGCAACAAACGACTTCACTGGGACTCTGCCTCTGTAGCAATAGAAGCGTTATTGATACCGGCTAGACGAATCTGATCCATCACGCTCACCAGAACATGGGTTTTAGTTTCTCTGTCAGCAGTAATGACTACCGAACCTAGCGGATTTTCGGCATGCAACCTGGCAACATTGGATCTAACCGCTCGAATATCGACAACTTTCTTATCTATCCAAATTTCACCAGTGGGACTAATCGCAACAATAATATGCGCCTGTTCCTGTTTTTCTGCGGTTTGTGCTTGAGGGCGGTTAACATCGAGTCCCGATTCTTTAACCGAGGAGCTGGTCACTATAAAAAAAATCAACATAATAAAAACGATGTCGAGCATCGGTGTCATGTCGAGTTCTGCATTTTGGTCGGCTGACGACCTGCTGCTTTTACGACGCATAAATATTCCTAATGATATTTTAATAAATCGGTCAGGTGATGCGTTTCATCACTGACACGCTGCTCAATACGCTTGCCGAAATAAAGTCCGCCAATAGCGATGACCATACCGGCCATGGTCGGTATAGTCGCCTGCGACACGCCAGCCGCCATGGCTCGGGCATTACTGGTACCGGTCACCGACATCACATCGAATACATGAATCATCCCTGTCACCGTACCCAGCAACCCCAGCAACGGACACAAACCGATTAACATATTAATGAGCGGCAGCGTGGTGCTCATGGTTATCTTCGCTTCCGAAATGATGCATTCCCTGATGTACAAAGCGTGTGACGAATGACGGTCGAGCCGGTTATTCCATTGCTCTACCCAATGAGCTTTACGCTCCGGATAGGTCAATCTAAAGAAAAAGTAGCGTTCTGCCACCAGGGTCCATAAACAGATAGATGCCAGTAGAATCGTCCATAAAACGTTTCCTCCGGTATTAAGGAAATTGCGCAATGATTCCAATAGCGTCAAAAATGAAGACATTACTTGCCTGCTCTACGGCTGATTAAACCGGCTGTTTGTTCATCAAGAATCTGTACTAAAACCCGGCTGCGGGAAGCAACAATACTGTGCAGGAATAATAAGGGAATAGCCACGCACAACCCTTCCACCGTAGTAACCAGCGCCTGTGAAATACCTTCTGCCATCAGTTTAGGGTCGCCGGTACCGAACAGACTGATGGACTGGAAGGTAACGATCATCCCCGTTACCGTTCCCAACAATCCCAGTAAAGGCCCCACAGCGGCGACCAGTTTAATGATCGCCAAGCCTCTTTCCAAAACCGGCACCTCACGGGTGATAGCCTCGTCCAGCAACAACTCTAAATTCCCTGTATCTTCGGCATTACTCTTTTCTGCAATGGCAAAAATGCGCCCCAACGGATTATCATCGCTAAGCTCAGAACTGTTCATTTGCCTTAACATTTTCTTGTTGATAGCCGACAACTGTACCAATCGATAAAGTCCGTAAATAAAACCGAGAGCGCCCAGAGTTAACGTCATGTAGCCAATCAGCCCTCCCTGATCTACTCGCTCGGACAAGTCGGGCGCTTGAATCAACATGCCGAGAATAGCGCCACGTGTAGGATCAATTGCCACATCGGACTGACCGGATTCGGTTTCGGCGAGCTCTTCAGCCATATCGAGAAATTTCCCTTCCGGTTGTCTGGGAAGATCAGCCAGCTTGCCTGTTTCCGGCAAATAACGCAAATATTGACCCTCTGCCATTGCGTTAAAAACACCGACGCGAACCACCCTTGCTTTACGCGGCTCACCTGCAGCCGACAAAATCTCAGCATCGTAATAAACGACTTTCCCGGACTCGGTCATTTCCTGTTGCAGGGTAAACCATAACTGCTCCAACTGTGCCATGGACGGCAATGCTTTATTGTCGGCGATCGCTCCCAATACGCCAGTTCTATCAGGAAATTCGGCAGAAATAATCGAACTGTTCAAATTAGCCTTTAAATCACCGGCGACCTGTCTGGCGACGCCGAACAACTCACCCAACGGTCCGCTACGCTCGGTTAGTTTTGCTTCCAGCTGGTTTAGCTGTTCAGTATTAGCCGCCAATTCCGCTTTCAATTTACTGCTTAGAGCTTCCTGCTTGCTCAGCTCAGCTTTGGCAGCATCTAATAATTGTTGTTGTTTGGCCGGCGCGCTAAGAAACTGCGCTTCTTGGGCAGCGTTAATTTTGCCTTCGCTACCTTGCGTTTGCTTGATCTCATGCAATAACTTATCAAGATCGAGATGATCGGCAAACGCATTGTTGCCAAACAGCAGCATTATAAAAACAATCAACAAGTTTTTCATTTTGCAGCCTCAGGAGCAGAAACAGGAACAGTCAACATATCGGGGGCGGTTTCCTTGCGGGCGATACGCAAACCATTGCGAATGGAGGCGCTGTAATCGGACGATAACGCTTGCCAGCGTTTTTCCTCTTTGTTCCAAAAGCCGGTTTCGCTACCGTCCAAACGCTGGTAGTAAAGTGCGACACGACCCAAGCGTAAGAAATCGACGGAGCTATTCACGCCATTCAACATAATACTTCCTTTATAGGCCTCAATGGTGTTGCCGTATTCATTCTCAACCTGGAATGCTTCCATAATCCGGCGAAACTTTTCAGCCTCAGAAACATCGGCTTTGACCACCAGTTCTTTTAATCGACTCAACCGCTGCTTGCGTTCTTCAGGCAAGAACGGCAGATCCATCTGAATAAATTTATCCAGGCTGTCGAGCATATGCACGATCAGCGGTACGATTTCCTGTTTAGTAACCTCAATATCTTTCAGTTGTGTTTCCAGCGAGGCCTTTTCTTCAGCCTGGGATACCAGCATATCGCTAAGATGCTGATTATAGGTTTGCAAAATATCCGTTTGCCGGGTAACCGAACGGTATTGTTCCAGAAGGGTATTTTTTTGATCGACAGATACTGCCGGTTGATCGGTTTTCTGGGCAGGTGCAGCATATAAAGGCATCGCACAAACACCTAAAAAAGCGGCGGCCAGACAGGTATTGTGTCGGCTAGAATTAAACATATTTTTCCTAATTATTAAAGTTAAGACCCTGCCTAAAGAGTCTTGGGTATGCGTATTATAAAGCCTGATTTGCTGTTATTACAGCCATCCTGCAACGCCTTACTCGCCAACAAGCTTCAACTGATAATCCTGCTGCTGTGTTTTCCAGGAAAGATAAACCTTTTGCCCGTCCGTCAGCAGAAAAGGCTGATCGGCGGACTGGACTGTTTGAGCAATCATTTCAGGCTTCGACCAGCTTTTGCCGTCGTCGGCAGACTTAATCAGCTGGATAACATTGTTGGTGCCGTCAAACTCCTGCCAAACCACATTAACCTGAGAACCTAAAGCCAGTACATGCGGATGACCTGAGCCTGCCTTACCGAAGTTAAACGGCGTGGAAAAATGTCGTCCGGCATCGGTCGAGTAAGCATAAAACAGACCCTGATGGGTAGAGGAGCCGCTAAACCACACCGCATGGTAAACTCCAGAATCGGCAATCGAAAGAGCGGGGCCGTGATGCGGACAGGCATCGATTTTCCAGTTATCCTGAGCTATACGGTGAGTATCGCCGGGGCTATTCCAATCGTTGAACTTAACCAGCGCATGGTCGCGTATGCCGCCTTCAAAAACATGCCTCCAAATGATAACCGGCGTGTTGTCTGGTGCTATTGCCGTATCCAGTCGGCAACACTGGCAAGTATGGGTAGCTATTCTGTTATTCGGATAAAAATGCTGCCCGCCATCGTCAGACCAGCTGTAATACAAGGATGAACCCTCGAATTCTTGACCCGCTTTTTTTGCCGCCTCAACATCTCTGGCATCCAGCCAGGCAATAAAGATTTCGCCATTTTTGCCGACGGCCATACTGTCGAAGCGGTGGCTGATGATGTCCAGATTATCGTTGACAGTCACCGGTGCAGAAAACTGCTGCCCATCGGTAGAACGGCTAAAACGGATATGTCCACTATATTTAGCCTCCAACTTTTGTGTCCAAGTTAAGTAAATATTGCCTTTAGCATCCAGCTTTATTTTCGGACGATATTCACCTTTGGCTTCAATTTTTTCGGCGACGGAATTGACCACTACTGGCGCGGTAAAGTGTAAACCCTTATCGCCCGACGATTGCACATAAACGTGATCGTTGTTTACCCAAGTAATCCACAAAACGCCCTTACCGTCGAAAACGGCACTAACCGTTTCGGCGCATAGGCTTGAGGGCTGCGCATTTGCATCGGCGCAGGCGCCTTTTACATCGGTGGCATGATGCAGCCCATCTTCTGCGAATTTTACCGCCGAGTCATTGGCACAGCCCAAAACTGCCAGCGTTGCAAGAAATAAAATAATACTAAGTGATTTCATTGATGCTACCGAATTAAAAAATCGATCTGGATTATAAAGTAAAAATATCATGCCATCCTCAATACAACAAAGCCGAACTCATAACAAGCCCGGCTTTATATTTTCGCTTTATAAAATATTAATAATTATACTTCAACTCTGCAAAGTAAGTGCGCGATGGAAAGGGGTGATATAACCAAACCTCTTGATTGTTTACATTATCAATACCCGCCGAAGCACTGATCTGCTTGGTGAATTGATATTTAGCATGTAAATCTACAATGAAGTACGCATTACCGCCCGAAGTATAAGTCCCTGAATTATTATCGCTATTATTCAATTGCCCGTACTGTGAACTGCTGTAACGACCGCTAACCGAAGTACTCAATTTATCAGTCGGACGATAACCAATAGTTGCACTGGCGCGCCACTCGGGAACCTTAGGTTGGCGCGCACCAGTTGAAGGTTGATCGGCTAATGGATTAGATAAACTAGCCCCCGCTGCTGCGGCGGCTGCATCTGCTACAGCATTCTCGGTAATTCTGGAATCGGTCCAGGTCGCATTACCGGAAATATCAAGCCCCTGTATGCCGACATCACTGGCTTCACCCGCAAACTCAATACCGTAGGTTTGGATTTCGCCGACATTATCAACAATACGTGAAGTACTTCCATTGGCTAAAATACTTGTCTGAGAATAAATAGCATCCTTTATACGCTCCTGAAATAAGCTAAGACGCAACTTGCCCTGATCCAGAAAATACTCGCCGGAAAGTTCGGAAGACAGTGCTTCTTCGGACTTGAGATTGGGGTTGCCATTGACAATGTTATTGACCCCGCCCACATTAACCGTAGATGTTTGAAACAGCTCGGTCACGGTAGCAAAGCGATAGGCTTGCCCGATGGATAAACCTGTTTGTACGCGATCCATTGGCTTCCAGGTCAATTTGGCCTTAGGCGAAAATTCCAGTTCATTACGTCCAGCCTGATTGAGCGTCTGAAGTGCGTTACCTACAGTGGCCGCATTATAACCATCATAAGCGTGCCAACTTTCCACACGACCACCGAGAGTCAAGTTCCAGTCTTTATTAAAGTCCCAAGCATCTTGCAGCCAATAACCCTCGGTTTGCGTCTTACCTTGAGAATCGGAAAATACGGTACCGCCATCACTGCTTTGCCAGTTGGTCGCGTTATAAGTAGTATTATCCAAATTATATAAATCATGATGAAAACCGAAACTAACCTCATGCTTACCCAGCAGATCGGCATCGGGACGCCAGATACCCTTGGCATCCGCAGTATGCCAGCCGGTTCCGGTTAAGCTGGTGGTTCTACCTGCTCCGTTATTAGCGGCTTGTGCGGGCGTTTGCGTCGATGTGCGACTCAGATCCGTGCCGTACTCAACCACGCTGCCGGATAAATCCCAATCGAATACGCCGCCGGTGTCGGATTTAAGGTTCATGCCATGAGACCAATGCATTTGTTCGGCACGGGTTTCTGCAAAACTTACCGCATAACGCTTTCCGTCAATATTTACGTTACCGCTATCAACGACATTACCGGCACTATCGCGCAAGAAACTATTAAACCCGGCGTTATTATCGTTCTGCCATAAGCCCAAGGTATACGCTGCATGTATAGTTGGGGTGATGTCATAGCCCAGCTTCCACTTGAAGTTGTCCTGCACCGTGTGATTAAGCGCCGACTCGCCCAGAACGAGGGCGTTAACCCCGTACGGGTTTAAGTTGGCAACAGCCCCAGTTACTACCGTGTTTGCAGCCGTTGCATTGGTGGTCGAAACCGTTGGATTAACAAAAACAATAGGCTGGCTATGACTATCCAGATGACTAACATCAAATCGAAATGAAAAATCTTTGAAGCGGTCGCCGACGTTGAAAGAATATTCCTGGCTGTCGAACATCTTTTTCTTGCCGTAGAAACCGTAATCCTGCCAGGTCGACTTTATATCGCCGCCCGCCTCGAATTTTTCCGGCATACGCGTGGTGATGTCAATCACCCCGCCAATCGAATTACCGGCATACGCTGCCGAAAACGGCCCATACATGACATCAACCCGTTCAATTTCCGAGGGAGCTACCATATTCCAGCGCGGCGAACCGGTGTTGCCGTTATATTTCCCAGCAACGAAGATAACAGGATGCCGTCAGCATAAATTAAGCCGCGTGCACTTTGGCCGGTACCTGAAGTACGCCAGCCTACCGGCGCGTTGGTGTCGCCGATATAGCGCTTGCGCACCTGAATACTAGGTAGGTATTTAATGGTATCCTCAACATTCATCGCATTGACGGTGTTGTCGATTTTTTCTCGATTAACGCTTTCTGTCGTGGTCGGCAGCCTATATCTTTCCTTGGCGGTAGGTGACACTTTTTCGGTTACCGTCATATCCGTCATCACCGCTTTGGAGTTGTCGGCAAGTGCTTTTTTTGCATCAACGGAGTGCTTGGCCTCAGCTGCGGCGAGCGGGGATGTCACCATTAACAAGCAGATTAAAGCGCGTCTGGGGTTAAGCGGATATGGTGGTTTTTGGGTCATAGAGCCTTCTTAAAAAATTATTGTTATTATATTTATTAAAGTGCACATCCTTGTGCTAATTAATAAGCTATTTGATATGTTTCGATTAAAATTTCAACGACGTTTCGCTTCTTTTAGTAAGAAGGGTATTGATAACTCCATACTTAGCGCTAACATACAAAGACAATTGTATTATTAGATTAAATATCCAAAGAAATATTGGCAAAATAGGTTCTTTGCGGGTAAGGATGAAAATCGTAATAACTTTCATCCAATATATTGTCTACGCCAACTGAAAATTTAGCTTTTATATCATGGCCGACATCCATCGTATAAGCTGTTTTAAAGTTAGCTAAGACATATTCATCTGAAGCGCCGTAGACATGCCCTGCAAAATCACTATTGTCATCATTAGCAAACTGTTTGCCTCGATAATCAAGCGCTGCGATAGCATCCCAATTTTTAGTGACATGATAAGTTGCAGTTCCATGAGCACGCCACTGAGGAATTCTCGGCCACTCCTTACCCACCATTATCGGATTGTTCGAGTCTTTTTTAATCTCTTTGTTTAGCCAAGTTCCATTCAGTGATAAGCCGACAGGAAGATCAAAAATATTATCCTGAACATAGGCTATTTCCATACCTACCGTTTCTGTTTCATCAATACTGCGGGTTCTATTACTGATAACTCCTGTATTCAACAGTGTTTGGGTACGCAAGATTTCATTGCTGATTTGATTATAGAAAAAAGTGACGCTGGCATAACCCTCCGTCAACTCATGCTGGATTTTAAAGTCATGAAAATAGCCCATTTCCGGCTGAAGATTTGGATCGGAAATATTGACCGAGTTTCTGTTTGTCGAACTCTCGAATAATTCTTCAGCCACCGGAAAGCGATATGCTTTGCTAAAAGAGTATCTTAAACTGAGCTCTTCTGTAGGCGTAAAGGCAATTGAGGTTTTCGGCGAAACTCGGGATGCGTCTCTATTAGGCAAACCAACGTTGGCGACACGTCCCCTCAAGGCCGACCAGTGATCATATCGAAAACCAGCCATAACATTCCATTGGTCGGTAATATCCCAATCTGATTGCATAAAAGCACTGTGGGTCTGCGTCGATCCGCCATTGCTGTTAGCCGCTACGAATGTATCTCTGGATTCAGCATCAACATTATTTGAATTATGAGTATTCAGGTCGAGGAAAGAATTATTGAATTGGTATCCAGACATAAAGCCCAGATCATCCCTGCCCAAAAAGTTTTGTGTAGCCAATTTTAGACTGTAATCCGCCCACCAAACATCGGTATCTATAATTCGACCTGACTTATCGGTGCTATAAGCAGGGTTATTGGTGCTGACATTATTATTAACAGTAACATCTTTAAACGCGTCAAATAAACTGGCAGTTGTATCTATACTCCAATTATCGGTCACTTTACCCGACAGATTCAACGCATAAGCCAATGTTTGCCTTTCGTTTTCACTACCTCCTAAGGTCGGCCTACCGAAAGAAACCGGGTTGACGTCAAACTCGTAACCATACTGACTGGCTTTACCACCCCACAGTGTATTTCCGTTTGCATCTTTCATGTAGCTGCGCGATTGGCTGCTTCGAGTTGAGTCTTCATAAGCGATAGTAAACATCGCCCTTAGATCGTCGTTAAAATCATAACCGACTTTAAACTCATACAGATCTGTAACATTGATATTGAGGCCTAAATCTCCCGAAATGACGCTAGGCGCACCCATTATCGTATTGGTTAAAGCGGCTCCGGTTGCTGAAGTCAGTGCTCTACGGCTGGCTCCGGCCGCTAAAGGACTGTTGGTATTCGAGAACGATTGCGCTTGGCCTTCATTTTCAAGATGGTTAAAAAAGCCATAAATTCTAAATTTGTCATAACGATTACCGGCCGAGATAAATTCTTTATGGCCTGTCAGTACTTCATCCTGACCGAAACGGTGAGAATCTTGAATGATGCCTGTAGCATCCATGTGCATCTCAAATTTTTCCGGCAATTTAGTTTTCAGATCGAAAGTGCCGCCAAAACTGCCTTTATGCTCGGCAGAATAAGGACCATAAAATACTGTTGCAGTATCAATGGCATTCGGTGCAATTAACGACCATTTAGGTGCACCATTCCACTTAGTCTGAACAGGATTATGCAAAGGTATACCATCAACGAACAGATTAAAGTGATTAGTTTGAAAATTAGTAGAACCTCTAATGGCAGTCACGCCATTAGTGTCGCTATAAAAACGTCTTCTGACCTGTACACTTGGCGCCATCTTGATCGCATCTGAAGCATCAGTCAGATTGGTTTTATTGATTTCTTTTTCAGTAACCTTGAAGCTGGGCGTAGCCACGGTAGTGTTGGGAAAAAGTTTATGTCCGGAGGTGATAACCATATCTTCACCTTGGTAAGTATCTGTTGTATTGTTTTTTGCCGTTTCTGCGGCAATACTGCTGCCCAAATAACCAACGCCTAGTAAAAGTATATATTTTTTCATTTGTTTATTTTTCCATAGTTATGACTGTTATGAAAAAATCATAAAGCACGTCACATGCCAAGTCACCCAACTCTTACCAGCCTAACCATTCAGGATATCTTTATCCACCTGCTTAATCTTTATGTAATCAATTAATTACAATTTATTTACGTATTAATTCAACTTACTTTATATTTCATTACGCATATCTTGCACTGCTTAATGGCTTCTATTGAGGCTATTTTTTAAAAAAATACGGCATAAGACACATATTAATACGTTAAATAACATAGTTTAATAAATTTATTATTCTGGCAATACAGTCCGACCGTAACTGTTACCTGCAAGACTGACGAAAAACACTTAACACGAAGTTACCCTCAATAATCAAGGCATACCCTTGCTCGAATGACGAATACACAACACACCAAGAATTCCCAATAAAAAAACCGATCAGCTTTAGGACTTATTCTTTAAATATACTTCGCACGGTTACGGTTGAGGAAATGATAGCGAGTTGATTTTTATCGATAGCAAGGCGCTGAAACAGGCGCATAGCAAGCTATGAAACTGTTTCAGCAACGCGGCTATCGGCATAAAATCAGCCGCTAGGAATC
>JADHTX010000050.1 GCA_016784875.1 Methylobacter sp. | reverse complement strand
ATTTTGCCACTTCAAGGAAGCTATTGACGACTGCCTTGATAAGGTGAAATCTGCTTTCAAGGAACAAGTTAAAACACTTTTAAACCCAAAATTCCAGCTATTTGAAAAATCCGCAGGCGTGACCGGGTGAAGTATATCTTATAAATTATTGGGAACTCGCGAATGGTTCGTCATTCACCACACCGACTGCGGCATGGAAACATTTACCGATGACATCATGCGCGGCCTGTTAGGCAGCAGCTTAAAAACCGCCTCTGTCGATGCCGACGGCTGGCATGATTGCTGCGACGGCCCTGGTTCTGCCGAAGCCAAATATATCGATTGGCTGACCATTAAAGATCAGCAGGAAAGCGTTTTGGAAGATGTTACCCGGATTAAAAACCACCCTCTGGTTCCTTCCGACATCCCTGTTTACGGCTATATCTACGACTGCAAATCAGGTCGATTAGTTGAAGTACCTGCCGCAACAGAAGTTGGCAAAGCTAGCTAAAAGCCGTTTAAACATGCTCACATCCGCTGTGAGCATGGTCTAATTCCCCGTAGTACTCACAATATACAAAAAGCTACATCCTTGCATACTCTTTATATAAGTTTAAAATTCAATTTCTAACACTTACTGCGAATGACGCGAAACTTTATGCTTTTTCTTCGTGTCTCGACAACCGCTTGATGCGCTACTCTATTTCAGACATAAGCCATATGGACATGTGGCGATAATAAGATGATAGAAGCCGATATCTGTCGTTATTGTCATTCGTGGCGAATAATTTTTTTTGATCGATTAACTTAACCCTTGCGATGAACACCGAATTACTCTCCGTCGTTGATGAAAACGACCACATTATCGACACCTGCCCACGGCATATCATCCATGCGGCAGGTCTTCGACACCGCGCCGTACACATCCTGATTTTCAATGAGCAAGGCCAGTTATTTCTTCAAAAACGTTCAATGCAAAAGGACCTCAATGGCGGACTCTGGGATACCTCGGCAGCCGGTCATGTTGACTCTGGCGAAGAATACTACGTCAGTGCGGTTAGGGAAATTACAGAAGAACTGGGTATCCACATTACCCATACGCTGGAGCCACTGTTTAAATTACCCGCTACAGCAGCTGTCGGCATGGAGTTTATTCAAGTTTACCGCTGCATTCATAACGGCCCGTTTGTGCTTGCTGTCGATGAAATTGACGAAGGCGATTGGTTTAACATTGCCGACATTTCCGAACGCATAACCGCCGACGATCAACGCCTGACTGAAACGTTTAAAACCATTTGGCGACAATTTGAAACATTAACATCATGATCAGTCGTCAACATCTAAACGATTATTATCAGGCTCTTCTACACCCGGAAACCTACAGCGATTATTGCCCTAACGGCTTGCAAATAGAAGGCGTTGAAAGGATTGAGCGTATCGCTTTTGCGGTGTCTGCAACCCGTGATTCGATTCATCAGGCGGTTGAATACAAGGCTGATACCTTGATCGTTCACCACGGATTGTTCTGGACTTTTCACGGCGCCCAACCGTTGACCGGCCCCTTTGCCAAGCGGATTTTCCCGTTGGTAAAAAACAATATCAACCTGTTTGCTTATCATTTGCCACTGGATGGACATCCTGAAATTGGCAATGCGGCAACCTTAGGACAGCTGATCAATTGCAAACAACAACAACCCTTCGGTGATTATAAAGGCTCGGCAACCGGCATTAAAGGCATACTCGAACAACCGCTAACCGCCGTTGCCCTGCAACAAAACTTATCCGCCGTACTCAAGCACAATGTCATTTTGGCAACGCCCGATAGCAACGCACTACTAAAATCAGTCGGCATTATTACCGGAGGCGCAAACAGCGAATGGCGCTTAGCCGAAAAGGAACATTTGGATGCCTATATTACAGGTGAAATAAGCGAACACGACTGGCATGAAAGCCAAGAAGCCGGTATACATATGTTTGCGGGCGGTCATCATGCTACTGAACAATTCGGCATCCAGGCGTTAATGGAAAAAACCCGACAGCACTTTGCAGTGGACTGCTTTTTTATCGACAGCGAAAACCCGGCTTAGACTGTGCCGTACACTTATCAGATTTAGAGTAAACTAACAAAATCCCCTTTGCGAGGCTGTAACGATGACCGACAAACAACCATCTGTTCCCCACGCAACATCAGAAAACATCATTGCCATGTTAAGCCTGCTAGGCATTGCAGGCTATGTGGTATTACACTATGCGTTCGATATTGACCATGAAATCTATACGCTATCGTTAAATACGGCTCTAAGCTCTGCTGCGGCTGAGCTCTACCAAGGGCAATTCACTTTCCCGATTGAACTGGTGCAACTGCCCCTGCTTGCCGTTCTGGCGCTGGGCGGAATTCCGCTGGTTTTTCAACTCTGCGTGAAACTGGGTCATGGCGATTGGGGGGCCGATCTACTGGCCGGACTCTCCATAGTGACGGCAGTTTTATTGGATGAATATCTGGCAGGAAGTCTGGTCGTATTAATGTTGTCCGGCGGCGTCGTATTGGAAACTTACGCGGTGCGCAAGGCCTCGTCGGTACTTGAGGCATTGTCCAAGCGTATGCCTTCCGTCGCACATAGAAAGTCGGGCGACCAACTAACCGACATTACCACCGAGCAGGTCAGCATCGGCGATACCTTATTAATACTGCCGCATGAAATCTGCCCCGTTGACGGCACGGTACTGGAAGGCTCCAGCACTATGGACGAATCCTACTTGACCGGCGAGCCGTATATGATGTCGAAGGTCAGCGGTTCTCAAGTGCTTTCCGGCGCGATCAACGGCGACTCTGCGCTAACCATCCGCGCAGACAAGCTGGCTAGCGATTCCCGCTATGCCAAGATCATGGAAGTGATGAAATCTTCCGAACAATATCGCCCCAATATCCGACGACTGGGCGATCAACTGGGTGCGCTATATACGCCCGTGGCCGTGCTCATTGCGCTGTCTGCCTGGGCGATCAGCGGTGATGTCATTCGCTTTCTGGCCGTGCTAGTCATAGCCACGCCCTGCCCATTGCTGATCGGCATACCGGTCACCATTATCAGCTCGATCTCTCTGGCTGCGCGGCGAGAAATCATTATCAAGAACCCGGCTATTTTAGAAACCATCGGCACTTGCCGTACGGCAATTTTTGATAAAACCGGCACCTTGACCTATGGA
This sequence comes from Methylobacter sp., assembly GCA_016784875.1. Lineage (GTDB taxonomy): Bacteria > Pseudomonadota > Gammaproteobacteria > Methylococcales > Methylomonadaceae > Methylobacter_A. Next base: position 11,190 of record JADHTX010000050.1, on the reverse strand, counting down.
CGCCCTTCATTGACCGCTTTGATTCCAGCTGGAGGGCATAACGAACAGAATCTGTTAAGGCTAATCGCCAGTGTAGAGCGCTATTCCAAACACCCGCTGTCCCGCGCCATCGTTAACGCAGCGGAAAAATCGGCGTTATCTTTATTAAGCGTGTCCAATATCACCGAGTTACCGGGAGAGGGGCTTAAAGGCAATGTAGATGGAAAATGCCTTCAAATTACCAGCCGTAAAAAGATTGCTGAGCAACTTCCCGATGTCGCCAATCAAATACCGCCCGTCACCGGCGGCCTAGAATGCGTGGTGCTGATTGACAATGCCTATGCCGCGACCCTGCAATTTCGCGATGAAGTACGCACCGATAGTTCATCATTCATCAACCACCTGAAACCCAGTTATTTGTTCGACAAAGTCATGCTGGTGTCCGGCGACAGAGAATCGGAAGTACGCTTCCTGGCCGATCAAGTCGGCATTCAACACGTTTATTTCAGTCAAAGCCCGGAACAAAAACTGGAGCTGGTGCGAGCCGAAACCAAAACGGCAAAAACCGTGTTTCTGGGCGACGGCATCAATGACGCTCCGGCGCTGACTGCCGCAACTATCGGCATAGCCTTCGGTCAGAACAGCGACATTACCGGCGAGTCGGCGGATGCGGTGATCATGGATAGTTCGCTATTAAAAGTCGATGAACTGTTTCATATCGGCGAACGGATGCGTAGAATTGCGCTGCAAAGTGCTGTAGGCGGCATGGCGCTGAGTTTGATAGGCATGGTATTTGCCGGATTGGGATATTTGACCCCGGTAGCAGGAGCCATAACCCAGGAAGTCATTGATGTTCTCGCTGTATTGAATGCCTTGCGAGCGGCAATCCCTCCGAAAACATTATCGGATTTTTAAAAAGGAAGTCCAATGTCACCTCATCATCACGAAGCACACAGGACTCATCGCATCGGCTGGTTGCGCGCGGCTGTATTAGGCGCGAACGACGGTATTGTCTCTACGGCCAGTTTAATCGTCGGTATTGCCGCCTCCCATGCGACGCACAGCGAAATAGTTCTGGCCGGGGTAGCAGGTTTGGTTGCCGGAGCGATGTCGATGGCGGCGGGAGAATATGTTTCGGTCAGCTCCCAAGCCGATACCGAGCAGGCCGATTTAAAGCGTGAGCGTAAAGAACTGGATGAGGACGAACATCATGAGAAAAAGGAACTGGCAGCAATTTATGTGTCTCGCGGGCTCGCCCCGGCACTGGCAGTGCAAGTTGCAGAGCAGCTAATGAATCATGATGCGTTGGCCGCACATGCCCGCGACGAACTGGGTATTTCGGCTACGGGCTCAGCAAGACCCATTCAGGCGGCCTTGACTTCGGCCGCGACCTTTTCTATTGGCGCGATGCTACCCTTATTAATAGCTCTACTTGCCCCGGATACCAATTTAATCGTACTGGTGTCATCAACATCATTGCTGTTTTTAACGATGCTCGGGATTTTAGCCGCCTATGCAGGAGGATCCGGCATCATCAAAGGTGCTATTCGTGTCGCATTTTGGGGCGCATTGGCTATGGGGCTCACCGCAGCCGTCGGTGCCATTTTTGGAACGGTTGTTTAACACGATGACTTGGCAGGTTTACATTATCCTTTGCAGCGATGACACGCTTTATACCGGTATCAGTAATGATGTTGCCCGGCGCTTTAATCAACATGCTGACCGACAAGGCGCTAAATATTTCCGAGGCAGGCAACCCAAACAGCTGGTTTATGTCGAGACCGGACATGACCGAAGCTCGGCCAGTAAGCGGGAAATCATCATCAAAAAACTGCCCAGACTTGAAAAATTGCAGCTATTGGCTTCGGATACTAACAAAGTAGGGGATTTTCCTTTTTAAAATTTAACAAGATAGCAAGCTGGCTCCCAAGCTCCAAGACTGTGAAGCAGTTCATTTCCGGCGAAAAGCCAAGAAATAACCACGAAGAATACAAACCAGCAACACATTGATTTAATCAGATTATTTTGTCATTCGCGATCTCTGTGGCGAATAATTTAGATAATACTTTACAGCATCTACTGCCTGGAAATTAGCAAAACAAACCATGTATCCAAAACAAATATTCGATCAAAATTGCAGGCTGTGTAAACGGCTGGATAAATTTCTGTGCGAAGTAAAACAAAAGCACCCTGACTATCATGCGCGTCCGGTTGCACCGTTCGGCGATAGCACAGCCCAATTACTGATAGTCGGACTGGCTCCCGGCATGCATGGAGCCAACGCCACAGGCAGACCCTTTACCGGCGACTACGCAGGACTGCTATTGTATGAAGCGCTTTACGAATTCGGCTACAGTAACCAAATAACATCCGAATCATTGACGGACGGCTTAGTGCTTAAAAACTGCCGTATTACCAATGCCGTTAAATGCCTGCCGCCGCAAAACAAACCGACCAATACCGAGATCAACCAATGCAATGCTTATTTGGCTGCCGAATTAAAAACCTTGCCGGAACAAGCGGTCATTCTGGCTTTAGGTTTAGTTGCTCATCAGGCGGTATTAAAAGCCTACGGATTGAAACTGAGTAGCGCTAAATTTGCTCATAATGCCCAGCATACCTTGCAGGATAGAACCACACTGGTTGATTCTTATCATAGCAGTCGATACAACGTACAGACCAAACGATTAACTAAAGAAATGTTTACGGATGTTTTTCGTACCATTGAGATGCTGATGAAATGTCGTCTTTAGACTTAATTATAATTGCTGTTGATCACGCAGTAACTCAACGAACTCTCCCGCCGGTATCGGGCGGCTTTTGATATATCCCTGATACATATCGCAATCTTTTTCTTGCAAAAATACCAGTTGCTCTGGCGTTTCCACGCCCTCGGCCAAGACCTTAAAGCCCAAAATATGCCCCATCGCAATAATAGTGGCGGCAATTTCCATGTCGTCTTGCAAGTGGGGAATATCGTCAATAAAACTCTTATCGATCTTCAGCATATCTAACGGAAAATGTTTAAGGTAAGCCAAAGACGAATAACCGGTACCGAAATCGTCAATGGCCAGCCGAATTCCCTGTCCGCGTAGACTGTTGAGAATCTTTGTCGCATTATCCTGATTGTCCATTAATCCGCTTTCGGTGATTTCCAATTCCAGCTGCTTGGCTGGAAATCCGGTTTCACTTAACACGACAGCTACCAACTTACAAATATCGCTACGCCGAAACTGATGCGGGGATACATTGACCGCAAGGGCTATCGGCGGCAAGCCCTCATCCAGCCACTGCCGACCTTGCCGACAAGTTTCCCGTAGCACCCATTCGCCAATCGCAACAATCAATCCGGTTTCTTCGGCAATAGGGATAAATCGACACGGCGGAATCAGTCCCTCAATCGGGTCTTTCCAGCGCACCAATGCCTCAGCGCCAACAATGAGACCGCTGGCAATATCTACCTGCGGCTGATAAAAAACGCACAATTCCTGTTGTTCAATCGCCCGACGCAAACGCGATTCCAAAGCCATTCGTTCACGAGCCGCTAACGTCAGATCCTCTGAAAAATAAGCAAAGCAACCGCGCCCGGCATCTTTAGCCTGATACAGTGCGGCATCGGCATGATCCATTAGTATATCTATATTTTCCCCGTGTTGCGGATACATGCTGATGCCAATGCTGACACCAATCTGTATATCATCGCTCTGAGCTACGCAAAAAGGTTTGCTTAAATCGCCGATAATGTCTTCGGCAACGCGCGCAGCATCTTCAGGATGATTAATATCCTCCAACAACACCACGAACTCATCACCGCCTAAGCGAGCCACCATGTCTACATCACGCAATCGCGTCGTAATTCTTGCCGCAACTTGTTGCAGTAACTCGTCACCCGCCAAATGCCCCAAACTATCATTTACCACTTTAAAACGATCCAGATCCAACATCAGCAAAGCTAACTGCTTGCCGTCACGCCTCTCAACATCAATGCCGTGTTTCAGTCGCTCTTGCAACAGCCGACGGTTCGGTAGCTGAGTGAGCGGGTCATAGAAAGCCAACTGTTTAATTTGCTTCTCAGCAGCCTTACGCTCGGTGATGTCGATATGGGTGCCGACATAATGAGTAACTGTGCCATCATCCCCTTTAACCACCGAGAGGATCAGCCACTTGGGATAAATTTCACCGTTCTTGCGCCGATCCCAAATTTCCCCCTGCCATGTACCGTTACGTTCTATACCGTCCCACATCGTTGCATAAAAGGCTGCATCATGACGCCCGGATTTGAGCAAGTTTATTTTTTGACCAACGGCTTCTTCTTTTGTGTAACCCGTTGATTCGATAAAGGCCCTGTTGACTTGTAAAATAATATTCTTGGCATCGGTAATTACCATCGGCTCATTCGACTCGAACGCGATAGCGGCAACACGTAGATGCGCCTCCGCTTGTTTAGTCTGCGTCACATCCCGTAAGGCACTGGCAAAAAACACACCTTGTTCCGTTTTAATCGGACTTACGCTGATGTCGACGTCAAAACAAGAGCCGTCTTTTCGTCGCGCCTGTAGTGTCCGACCCGTTTTCAAAGGTCTAGTAATCGGGTCGGCAACAAATTTGGCGTGTTTCTCAGGATGCTTTGCACGAAAGCCTTCCGGGACTAATATTTCAATCGGTTGTCCTATCAAATCTCCAAGCTTATATCCCAGAAGTAACTCGGCTTGCTGGTTGACCTGAGTAATAATGCCGTGTACGTCACTAATCAGCATCGCATCCGGTGTCGCATTGAAAATGGCGCGTTGAGAGCCTTCACTGGCTATTAAGGTCTGTTCGACTCGTCTACGCGCAACAAAATAGGTAGCCAGCGTCATACCCGTCACAGCCAGTATCAGCATAAAAGACCAATAATTGGACAGATTGGTTTGGCTAATGTCCTTTGCAAAATATCCGGTTCCCTGCTGAGCCCCAAGAAACCCCATAACAGCTGACATAACCAATACGACCACTACGCCATGGGCTTCTAAACGAACCGCCGCCCAGGTAACAATCAGGAACAACCAATAGCCTTTCGCAATATGGCCTACCGAGTCGTGCAGCCACCCCATAAAAATGATCTGGCAAGTAATAAAGGCTAAACCGAGCACCAGTACAAACTCAGCCAGTCGCTTCGGCTTAAGCCCGTTATCAGGCGCTCTCCGCCAAACCAGAATCAAAGGAGCCATTAAAACAACACCCAGCACATCCCCCTTCCACCAGTAAGTCAGGTTTCGAAAAAATGCGTCTTCAGAAAACAATCCGGAAATAACTAAAAGATCGGTTCCAAGCACTGCGGCTATAACACAAGCAATACCGCCGGCTAAAAGCAATTGCAGGTAGCTGCGTGTGGAAAGCTCGGCTCGGTCAAAACCCTCGAAGCGCCTCAACAGCCATACCGCCAAAAGCGCCTCAAACGTATTGATTATGGCGACGGCTGCGGCGATCCATAAGGAATTCATCGATATTATGTTGACTAGCAGCGCCCCGAGAAACACGCCATAGGCATACCGATTCCCCCCCATCAATAAAGCCGATACCGCCAGCCCGCCCGGTAGCCAAATAATACTGCCGACACCGTTGCCTGAGCAGCAGGCAAGAACAAGCAAGGCGATCTGCGCGTAGACGGCAGCTACTATAAGTTGTTTAAGCAATAGGGGCACCATCTTAGGTTTCCCTTGGGCAGACTCAAGCCTTTCCCCTGCTGATTGATGGAAATATTTCATTAGTATTTTTTTCCCTTTATAGGATTTTTTGCTTTTCTATTATACTTCGCACGGTTACGGTTGAGAAAATGATAGCGAGTTGATTTTTGTCGATAGCAAGGCGCTAAAACAGGCGCATAGCAAGCTATGAAACTGTTTTAGCAACGCGGCTATCGGCATAAAATCAGCCGCTAGGAATCCGCAACCGTGGCCGGGCGAAGTACAGCTAAAGCTGACTTATAAATACTGCTGATCCCTTAATATCACTGTAAACTCATGTGCCGACACTGGCCTGCTTTTAATATAGCCTTGATACATATCACAACCTTTTTCCTGTAAAAAGGCCAATTGTTCTATCGTTTCCACGCCTTCTGCCAAAACTTTAAATCCAAGAATGTGCCCCATTGCGACAATAGTTGCGGCAATTTCCATGTCATCTTGATGGAAAGGAATATCGTCGATAAAGCTTTTGTCGATTTTCAATACATCCAGAGGAAAGTTTTTAAGATAAGCCAGCGATGAATAACCGGTACCAAAATCATCAATGGCAATACGAACGCCTTGGGCACGAAGACCATTAAGAATAGCCGTTGCGTTATCCTGATTTTCCATCAATCCAGTTTCGGTTATTTCCAATTCCAGTTGCTGAGGCGGAAAACCGGTATCGCGGAGTACATTAGCCACCAACGTACAAATATCACTACGACGAAACTGGTGAGGGGAAACATTGACTGCTAAGGTTAATAACGGCAAACCGGCATCCAGCCAAAGGCGGCCTTGTCGGCAAGTTTCCCGTAGCACCCATTCGCCGATTTCAAGAATCAAGCCGCTTTCTTCAGCAATGGGGATAAAACGTAGCGGCAGAATCAACCCGTCCACTGGATCTTGCCAACGTACCAATGCTTCGCCCCCGACGACACGACCACTAGCTATATCGACCTGCGGCTGGAAAAAGACACGCAACTCCTGTTGCTCTATTGCACGGCGCAACCTGGTTTCCAATGCTATGCGCTCTCTAGCAGCAAGCGTCAAGTCTTCGGAAAAATAGGCAAAACAGCCGCGTCCTGCGTCCTTTGCCTGATACAGTGCCGCATCGGCATGATCCATCAGTACCTCTGGACTGTCGCCATGTTGCGGATATAAGCTAATACCTATGCTTGCGCCAATCTGGACGTTGTCGTTCTGAGCCAAACAAAAGGGCTGGGATAAATCAGTAATGATTTCTTTAGCCACCCTTGCAGCATCTTTCGGATGGGCAATATCTTCCAACAGCACGATAAATTCATCCCCCCCTAATCGAGCCACCATATCGACATTACGCAACCTTGCCGTAATACGATCGGCCACTTGTTGCAATAACTCGTCTCCTGCCAGATGCCCTAGACTGTCGTTAACCGCTTTAAAGCGATCAAGATCCAACATCAATAAGCCCAATTGTCTGCCGTCACGTCGCTCCATGTTAATGCCGTGTTTTAGTCTTTCTTGCAACAGCCGACGATTGGGCAGCTGGGTCAGAGGGTCGTAGAAAGCCAGCTGTTTGATTTGCTCTTCAGTTGCCTTTCGTTCGGTGATGTCGGTATGCGTGCCGACATAATGCGTGACTAAGCCATCATTAGCTCTTACCGCAGTAATCGACAACCATTTCGGATAAATTTCGCCATTCTTACGGCGGTCCCAGATTTCTCCCTGCCAAACACCGCTACTCAGAAGGCCTTCCCACATCTTGGCATAAAAATCCTTATCATGGCGTCCGGATTTAAGCAGGCTTATTTTCTGACCCACAGCCTCCTGTTCAGCGTATCCGGTAGATTTAGTAAAGGCAGTATTGATCCGCAAAATGATGCTTTCCGTATCAGTAATCACCATGGCGTCCTGAGATTCAAACGCTGCGGCGGCGATACGCAAATCCGATTCAATTTGCTTGCGCTCGGTGATGTCACGGCAAAAAGCACAAAGCTGCTGAAATTCAGGCAAAAAGGCAACAGAAACTTCAATATCGATTGAATGCCCGTCTTTATGCCGGTGACGGGTTTCAAACAGGTCGTAACCCTGCTCAACAAATCTTGCAATACGCGCTTTTACCTGTTCGGGTCCGTCTATTATATCCAATTGACTGACATGCATGCCTACCAATTCATCGACCGAGTAACCGCTTATTTTTGCATAAGCTTCATTCACTTGCAGCATATTACCTAACAAATCAACCACCCAAAACCCGTCCAGAGAAATATCGATCATCGCTTTGATTTGATTCAATACCTGCTCAGCCTGCTTTCGCTCGGTAATGTCTTGCGCACTGCCGATCAAGCGTAAAGGTTTGTTTAGTTCATCGTATTGCAAGCCACCGCTGCCCCGAATATATCGAATAGCGCCATCTGCCGGTATAATACGAAAGTCCAATTCCATGGGTTCTCTCCTATCATTACAGTTCCTGAGCCACGTACTCAACGCAGCACGATCATCAGGATGAATTAGATTAATAATCGCTTTTTCGGTTAATCCAAATGTCTCCTGGGTAACACCGTAAATCCGATACATTTCATCCGACCAGCTAATTTGACCGGTTTCCAGTTCCACAGACCAACTGCCGACATGGGCGATACGCTGTGATTCGGATAGCATCTGCTCCTTATCTTGTAGCATTTGCTGCGCTCGTTTGCGTTCGGTAATATCTATCGCCGAACCGATGTAACCGGTAAATAGGCCGTTTTCATCATACAGCGGCATACCTTTATCTAAAATCCAGCGCCATTCACCATTCGCGTTACGTAATCGGTATTCTGTAGTAATGGTTTGGTGATCTTCAGTGTTTTGATAATACGCCTCGAACGCTGTTTTCCGGTCATAGGGATAAATAGTACTGACCCATTCCTCATGCGTCATAGACTGCACCGAATCAAGACCCGTAAAATCAAGCCAGGAATGATTGACAAAAGTAGGCTCTCCTACAGCATCGGTAATCCAGATCATGATAGGAGAGCTGTCGGCCATCCTTCGAAAACGCGCTTCACTTGCCTGTAGCGTAGCCTCGGCTTGCTTACGTTCGGTAATGTCCCGCAAAGCGCTGGCAAAAAATAAGCCTTGGTTAGTTTGGATAGGACTTAAGCTGATTTCAACGTCCAGCTCACTGCCGTCTTTTCGCAGAGCCATTACCGAACGCCCAGCCCCCATCGGCCTCGCAACTAACGATTCGGCAAATTGTGACCGCAGAGTAGGATGCATTTCACGAAAACGCTCCGGTACCAAGGCTTCAATCGACAGGCCAAGCAATTCGCTAACCGGATAACCCAGCAAGCATTCGGCCTGCTGATTGGCCATGGTAATAATGCCCTGTTTATCACTGATTAACATGGCGTCCGGCGTGGCATCGAAGATAGCGCGCAGATAAGTTTCGCTGGTTTGTAGCGCTTGGGGGCTAGGCAGTTGCAGCAGTTTTGGAATTAACGGCCAAATCAGCAGTGCAGTAACTATCGAAACCAGCGCCGTGGCAAGTTTTATCAGGCCGTCCAGCCAATAATCGGGATGCCAAATTGTCCAGATACTGATTAAGTGAGTGGTGCCGCATAGACAAATAAAAACGCCAAACAGCACAAACACCCAGCGATAAGCCATATCGGTGCGTTTTTTAACAAAATAAAATAATGCAAACGGAATGGAGTAATAGGCAGCAGCAATAATGGTATCGCTAATAATATGTAACCACAAGATTGAAGGTAGCCAAAGATAACAAGCACCGTGAGGCATAAAATTGCTCGTGCTGACGACCAGTAAATCATTAAACCATGCAAACATTCAGTCTTGTACTCCGTTAATACCTCTTGTTAAAACTGTATAACAGCAATAACCGCAAAGTTTTCTCAGCGTTACCTTGCGCATAATTTTGCGTAACCTTACGGTTAAATAATATGTTACTTAGCAGACCGATAAGCTAGGCACAGTAAAACGCATCATTAAAAATCTTCTTCAGTTAATAAAGTGGTTACTTTTCTATCCGGATCGGTGATAACCCAAAGTTTATCGGTGCCGACATTGTAAACCGACATGACCCTTTCCACTGATTCAGGCAGCAACGCCAGCGTGTTTTCACGCCAATCAATCTCTGACACCTCCCCGTAATCCCCTCTTTCATGCCTGTCCAGCAAATCGCCAATGGCTACTTTATAACTGGCTATTATAGAAATTGCCGACGGCGTCATGGTGATTTTTCCAAGTTCAAACAGCTTCATCGATTAAGCTCCTCATATTATTGTAATCCATAGCGTACTTTTAGCAGCAAACCAAATTCATTTATCTTTATTATCAGGCAGATGCAAGGACACCAAAAAAGTGGCCGTCAATACCAATAAACCCAGCACAAGCATCGCAAATACCGGGTCTACCTTATGCGCAGCTGCAAAAGTATAGCTTCCAACCGCCAACAACATGGCAAGATTCTGAAAAAAGCCTTGCAGGGCTACTGCACTGCCGCTACCGATACTTTGTTGCCCCAACTCTTGTAACGCAGCGTTGACTGGAACGATAAACATACCGCCCATCATGCCGATAAAAAACAGCGTAAACCGAGCAGGCCAAATACTTTCGGTTAGGCTCAACGCCATAATAAACACAGCCATTAAATAAGCGGGTATTCTAGCTCGGCGCAAATGTTCCAAGGGAATCAGCCTAGGCACCAAGGCCGACCCGGCAATAATGCCGATAGCGAGAAACAAGGTCAGCTCAGCAATTTCAGTGGCATTTTTGGACAACAGCACCAGCGGCGCCCAAACCACAATAATCACCCTTAAGGTTGCTGCAGAAGCCCAGAACAAGGAGCCTCCCAGAATAGCGAAGCGTGAGCGCGGCGTGATAAAAAAAGAACTTATTTGCTGCCAGAAAGCGCTAATTCCGGAGCAGGTCTTGCGTTCCAGCACCCGAACAGGCAACGCCATGGTGATCAAAGCCGAAACGATAAAAATGACAATAGTTCCGGTCAGTGCCCAAACTATCGAATAATCCGCCACCTTGGCACCTATCATCATGCCCAATAAAATGGCTAAAATGGTAGAGCCTTCAATCCAGCTATTCGCTTTAACCAGAAACGCATGTCCGGCCAGTTCCGGTAAAATACCGTATTTTGCCGGACTGTAAATAGAAGCCCCCACACCGACTACGCAATAAGCAATCAACGGCTCCACATTGCACAGCAATAAACCAGCGCCCGACGCTTTAATCAGATTAGCAATAATCAATACTCTGGATTTTGGATGGTTGTCGGCAAACCCGCCTACCCACGGCGCCAGCACTACAAAGGCTATCAGAAATACGCTTTGCAAGGCCGGAACGTACCATCCGGCCAACTGCGTTGACTGCATGACCATAGCAATCACCGTGAACAAAATGGCATTATCTGCAAACGCAGATAAGAACTGAGCGATCAGTAACGGGTAGATTTGTTTGTTCATGGTAAATGGTAACTATTCAATAGAGGCTAACTTTAAAATTGAAC
>JADHTX010000049.1 GCA_016784875.1 Methylobacter sp. | reverse complement strand
AAAGTTTTTTCTATCGCTTGGTCTTTGAATTCCTGACTATATCGAATTGCCATTTTGGTTGCCTCTTGGTTTGGTTGAGGCGACAACTATCCTGACACTGGGGGAAACCCATAAATCCTATAGAGTCGCCCGAACCGGTATCGAATTTTCCGACTTTGTGTACTGGAATTTCTCCGGCAGAGCACCGGTTGCAGGTGAAGGTGGCGAGGGTTATGAAGATGGCGAATTGGCGCGTTGGCGTTCTGCCTCATTCGTGGCGGTTTCTAGTCAAATTGATGGCAGTAAAAACCAAGATGATCATGGGAGAAAGAAAAAAGATAAAACCAGCCATACCGCATTCAAAGCAAGAACTGGAAATACCGACATCAATAATGTTTATGTGAATCCAATAGACGGTATTTATCTACGAAAAGGTTCTGAGACATCACCTATCCTCACGCTGGTAGAAACGGGAATGGATGGCACACTGTTCGACCAAGAAGCTGTCGAGGTTGAATCAGGTAGCATTCTGCCCATCACCGAGATGGGCATTGAGCGCGACGGGTTCCGTGGCGAATCCATTGTCCTCAACCTAAGCATGGGGACTGAAGAGACTGGCTGGGCGGGAATTTACCTCACGCATGTCCAGAAACATTAATCAAATCACTGGGTTTCGCGTCCCGATCAAGCGGTACGATACCCATTTCAAATCACGATTGTGATAACTACTCAGGTTTACGTCCCTGCCCTGAGTCTACTTTCAGTATTCATTATCCCAAAGGCTAAATTATGAACATAAAACATTTGAGTCAAACCAGTATAGCCGGTCTATTTCTGATTGCATTCGCACCTTCCGGGTTCGCAGAACCCGAACTAGAGAAGACTCAACAGCAGCAGCGCCAACAGATCCAGAGCCGTGAACACATGCCGTCTGAGCAGAGCGAACAACAACGCGAAATGATCCGAAACCGAATCATGTCAGAAGAACAAAAAAAGCTACACCAGCAACGGCAAATACAAGATCGTGCTCGGCAAAGTAACATGGGGCCGAAAGGTGGAAAAGAAACGGGGGTACGCGGTGGCGGTCGCAGCCGGTAAGTCAGCTATATTACCAATTACGCTAACACTTGCTTAATTCATCCGGTCGCCAGTTGATACGCATGGGCACGCCCCGCGCTAAAGAACAAATAGGCTACCGGGTCTTTCAGTTTACGTTCACCACCCAAGCAATAATAAATATACCACTGATTTATAACAAATTATTACTAAACCTCTTAAAAAGAGAAAGTAATTTCATACACTGAAAAAAATCTTTCAACTAAACTTTTAAAGCTCAGTGTTTTTTTATAACTCATTGCAAATAAGCCACTACTCTAACCTCAAGAATATGCGAAAACCAATCTATACTTCGCGAGAAGTCAACAACAATAGAGGTCTAAGATGAAAACCAATAGCACATTGAATAGCATGATATTACCTAGTCTAGCCGCTCTTGTAGTTGGAGCGCTGGTATCGTCACCGGTGCTTGCACAAGGTCCTAAAACGCCGCCAACAATCTCACACCCCAAGGTGAAAGAGACTATCTCCATTCAAGAATCGGTGACTGATGAACTGATGACCACTGACGGTATCCTTGGTACCGCAGTTGGCCTAAATGAGCAGGGAGAACCTGCTTTAGTGATTTACGTTAACTCTGAACACAAAAATATGGCAGACATCGTGGCTGGAATTCCTAAGAGCATGGGAGGCCGTCCGGTGAAGGTTGAGGTTACAGAACCTTTCCGCACCATGATAAAAGCAGTTCCATTAAGAAGGACTTCCTCTGGTGGCGGCATAAGTCACACCGCGATACAGACGCCTCCCATCAAATTGGGTACTTCGGGCGGATGGAGTAACGATCTTGCAAATGGCTATTGCTGTGGAGGAACATTAGGTTCGTTGGTTGAGGATAGCGCCGGTACTCAATACGTCCTCAGCAACTACCATGTACTCGAATCCGATATTGTATCCGGCGGTAACAATACAGTAGCCACTCCCGGGGATAACGTTATCCAGCCCGGTTTGATTGATGCGAGTTGCAAAGTCGGCAATACACAGCCTGTTTCTACAATTTCAGGACTCAAATCACTGCCCAATTCTAATGTCGACGCGGCGATTGCTCAAGTGACTCCCAACATGGTGAAAGCCGATGGCGAAATTCTCGAAATCGGCACAATCTCTAACTCAACCATTGCAGCTTCAATAAATCAAGCTGTCAAGAAAAGCGGCCGAACCACCGGACTGACCAAAAGCTCAATCTCTGCCTTGAACGCTACTGTTTCTGTAGCGTATGACAACGAGTGCGCAGGTAGCGCCGCTTTTACCAAAACCTTTACCGGCCAAATTATCATAAAAAACAGAGGCAGTAAGTTTCTTAATTCGGGCGACTCAGGTTCGCTTATGGTTGAAGATAAAACAACAAGCCCTAAGGCTGTAGGTTTGTTGTTTGCCGGTAGCAGTACATTGGCTGTAGCTAATCCGATCGGAGAGGTGTTGAACCATTTCTCGGCAACGATGGTTGGTCAATAATATCGAAACCATCCAAATATGCAGCAGCTTGCAATAGTTGAGTGTACTGGGGTTGCTGTACGACCAATTCACGATTCGACGAAGTAAAAAACCCCGCTAAGCTATAGAGCTTAGCGAGGTTTTATTGTTCAACGCAGAATCCCTCTTCAAACCTGCCCGGCGGGTTTATTGGTAGTCGCCTTAATGGCTGTTTTATCAGCTTTATCCTTCACTTCATTTCCAGGCGCCTCATCACTCGGTTCCGAAGGCTTGCTCACTTGCTCTTCATCCTCCACCGGCGGCCTAGGATCTTTACCGGCCATTAAATCCTCAATTTGCAAGCGATCTATGGTTTCCCATTTCATCAGTGCATCAGCCATTTTGTGCAGGATATCGACATTCTCTTGCAGAATAGTTTCAGCACGTTGATAGTTATGGTCTATCACTGAGCGTATTTCTTCATCGATCAGCTGAGCGACATTGTCCGATACCGAACTGCCTTGCGTACCAGGATGCCCCAAAAATGCTTGACCGCCTTCCTCGCCATAGACCAGCGGCCCGAGTCTTTCAGAAAAGCCCCAGCGCGTGACCATGTTTCGCGCCAATTCGGTGGCCCGTTCAATATCATTCGATGCGCCAGTGGTCACCCGGTCGCCGCCGTATACCATCAACTCAGCAATCCTACCGCCGAACAAGCTGGCTATCTGGCTTTCCAACTTGCGTTTACTGGCGCTGTACTGATCCCGGTCGGGCAGAAACATAGTAATACCCAAAGCTCTGCCTCTGGGCATGATGCTGACTTTATAAACAGCATCATGATCCGGCGATTTTTGCCCAACGATACAATGTCCCGCTTCATGGTAAGCGGTTAACAATTTATCCTCATCAGTCATCACCATTGTATGCCGCTCTGCACCCATCAGGATTTTATCCTTGGCTTTTTCAAGGTCGCTCATGGTGACTTCCTGCTTGTTAGAGCGGGCAGCAAATAGCGCAGCTTCATTGACAATATTGGCTAGATCAGCCCCTGAAAAACCGGGCGTACCTCTGGCAAGATATTTCAATTCGACATCGGCCGCCGCAGGGACTTTTTTGATATGAACATTTAATATTTGCTCGCGTCCGCGGACATCGGGCAAACCGACATTAACCTGTCTATCAAAGCGTCCCGGTCTGAGTAAGGCTTTATCCAATACGTCGGCACGGTTAGTTGCGGCGATCACGATAACGCCTTCATTACCGTTAAAACCGTCCATTTCTACCAGTAATTGATTAAGTGTTTGCTCCCGTTCGTCATTGCCGCCGCCCATACCTGGACCGCCCCGTTGGCGACCGACTGCATCAATCTCGTCGATAAAGATAATACAAGGCGCGTGTTCTTTAGCTTGGGCAAACATATCCCGGACTCTGGACGCACCGACACCGACAAACATTTCAACAAAATCCGAACCGGAAATTGTAAAAAACTTGACTCCGGCTTCTCCGGCAATAGCTCTGGCAATCAGAGTTTTACCGGTTCCCGGAGGTCCGACCATCAAAATGCCACGAGGTATTTGTCCGCCCAATTTTTGAAATTTCTGCGGATCGGCTAAAAAATCAACCAATTCGGCTACGTCTTCTTTGGCTTCTTCGCAACCGGCAACATCGCTAAAAGTAGCGGTTATTTTGTCTTCTTCAAGCAATTTTGCTTTGCTTTTACCAAAGCTATTACCGCCCATGCCGCCTTGGGTTCTACGCATATAAATGATCAACACTACTATCATCAACAGCATCGGAAACCAGGAGATAAAGATTTTCATCAATAATGTTTCCTGCTCCGGCGGCACTGTCCTTATCTGTACATCGGCCCCCAGAAGATCGTCGATTAAATGACCATCACCGGGATTATAAGTCTGATAGTTTTGACCGTCGGAAGTCCGAACACTAAGCTGCTGACCGCTCACTTCAACGCGTTCAACCTGCCCATGTTTGACCTTGCTAATAAAATCCGAATAAGCCAGAGTATCCATTATTGGAGGCGTAGCGTGCAGGCGGTCGTAAATTAAAAAGCCTCCGGCAATAACAACGCCGAAAATCAACATATTAAATAAATGTTTTTTCATGTGTGTTTCTCCAAGTCGCGACTGCCGTAAACGACAGAAATATCGCAATCGGCAAGCAACCGATGCGATCGCTTAATAACGAGCATTAGTCATAAAAAACTCATTAATTGCTCACCATAATTGAGTTTCATTTTTTTTAGCGCCATAACTTGAATCTGCCTAACCCGTTCTCTGGTTAAGTGAAGTTCTGCGCCAATTTCCTGTAAAGTCATTTCATTATCGGTATTGATACCGAAATGACAACAAATAACCTTTATCTCACGTGGATCAAGGATTTTAATCGCCTTACCAATCCAGGCTTTAAGGTCGGATTGCTCTATTTTTTTAAACGGCTGAGCAAAAATCCGCTGTTCTAAAAAAGCTATCGGTGCCAATGATTCTTCATCGCCATCTAAATTTTCCAGCGACACCGCCGTTTGCGAGATGGATAAAATAGCATTTATTTGCTCATCGGGTATTTTTGAATATTCGGCTAATTCCTTAAGCGTCGGCTCCCTACCCGTTTTTGAGAGCAGTTGGGTTTTCGCACGTAGCACCTTATGAATATTAGCCACCTGCTCACAAGGAACACGCACAACTCTTTCGCAACGAGACATAGCTCGGGACATAGCCTGCCTCACCCAATAAGCCGCATAAGTTGAAAACTGAAATCCCAGATTGTAATCGAATTTGTCGATAGCACGTAATAAGCCGGATTGGCCCTCCTGAACCAGATCGTCAAAGTCTAAAAAACCGCACCGGTAACGGTTTGCAATAAACAACACCAAGCCGGAATTTGCCTCGGCTAATGCCTGCCTTGAACTTAACCAAAGATGTTCGGCATCAATTATATCTGTCACATAGCGCTGCATATCGGCGCCCGACAAAAACAGAAATTGCTCATCGAATTGACTCGCGCGCATGGCATCGATTATATCAGGCAGTTTCAACTTGTCGCGTCGACTTGATTCGCGCAGCCGTTTAAAGACCCAATCTCTAGGATTTTTGGCTGGTTGCTCGCAATCATCTCGGGTCTTGAATGCATAAATAATCAATTCCGTCAGCACCAGCAGGTCTTCAATCGAAAAAGGAAATATCCGTAATGCCTCGATTAATTGCCGTTTTTCATCGGCATGAACCTTATCCTTAAAACCTCGACCTGAAAACGTCAGGCTTGCTAGCAAATAATGGTTTTTGATTTTTGCTAACGTAACCGTCAGCTCTTCGACAGCCTGCTCCGGCTTGGATGCATCGGCTTCGTATCGATGCAGCAACCATAACGCAGTGGCAGGAAATTGCGACAGGGTATTAATCAACCTGGACTTACCGGCCTCTAAATCGCTCGCCATTTGTAAATTGCCATGCTCAACACCTTCCTTCGATTCATTGATGCCATTAACAATCGGTTTTCCCGACGTTAACAAATATTTATTTAGATACATCATAGCCCCCAAACCTTGCATACTGTATTTAAAGCTTATTCGATGAAGCTCCTGCTGTAGGAAATAGTGCCGTTAAAAAAATTATTGATTTCACATCATAGTACGCATTTCATTGAATAAAAATCCTTTCAGCAGTAGGGTATATCCCAGCCCCTCCCCATGCACCCTAGGAACACCAAGATTCAATCGTGTAAATGAATTACAGTCCGTTTTATCTATCATAACGAATACTTGAATCCTTTATCAACCGAGCTGCTTTCTCTATACTGCTTCATTAAAGATAAACGCGATAAATTTTGTCGTTACCGCCCTCCCCTAAACCCAATAATCGGCCGACTTTGCACTATGACAAATATCCCCCCCCATTTTGCGCAAGCACAGGCTATTTTTGAAAAGCTTTATGCCAATTTAGAACAGGTCATGTTTGGTCAGCAACGCACCTTGCACTGGCTATTGGCTGCATTCAGCACCGGAGGGCATGTACTGCTGGAAGATGTTCCCGGCACCGGTAAAACGACATTAGCTAAAGCCCTTGCGATTTCCTGCGACACCCAATTTCAACGCATCCAGTTTACCCCGGATTTATTACCGTCCGACATTATAGGCATCTCGATTTTCGATCCGCAAAAACAAAGTTTTCGTTTTGAACAGGGGCCGGTTTTTTGCCACATCTTGCTGGCCGATGAGATTAACCGTGCCTCGCCCCGAACCCAGTCGGCATTGTTGGAGGCCATGGCCGAAAACCAGGTTAGTATCGAACGACAAGTCAGGATGCTGCCATCTCCATTTTTTGTAATCGCCACCCAAAACCCGGTTGAGTTTCACGGCACTTATCCATTGCCGGAAGCGCAATTGGATCGTTTTGCGATGAAATTCAACCTGGGCTATGTTTCCAATGCTCAAGAAGTAGCCATCTTAAATTCGCAAGGCCGGCAGCACCCTTTGGCTAAATTAAAATCATGTATCACGCTGAATGAGATACAGTTTCTACAAAATCAGGTTAAACAAGTGCGTATCAGCGAGGAGCTTAAACAGTATATTGTCGCCATTGTCGCCGCCACCCGCAATAAAGCGGAAATCAAGCTGGGTGCAAGCCCCAGAGCTTCGCTGACCCTGATGAAAATAGCCCAGGCGCTGTCGTTACTGGACGGATTTGAATTTGTCACCCCTGATGCGATTAAGGAACTCGCCGTCCCGGTTATTTCTCATCGGCTTACCGTTGATTCTCAAAGCCAATTTTCAGGTGTTGAAGCGACGACGCTGATACAGGAAATCGTCGATAGCCTCCCGATACCGAGCTAAGCGATGCGGCAAGGCTTTGTACTCAGGCAATATCGTAAAGTTTATCGTTTCGATAACTGGATGCGGCGGCATTTTACCTTTACAGGCCATCTGGTAGTCACCTTTATGATCGCGGCCGCCGTGTTCGGCGTAAACACCAAGCAAAGCACCACCTATCAGTTATTTGTATTTTTATTGGTGCTGTTGGTTTTTTCTTTGCTTAACAGCCCGTTTAACCGCCTTAAAGTCACAATGACCCGCCGGTTGCCGCGTTACGGCATGGTCGGCGAACCGCTACGCTATACCGTCACCCTGACTAATTTAACGACCAAGACTTATGACCGTCTGACGCTGTGTGAACAGCTGACCGAAACCTTGCCTAACTCCGAGCAATTAAAAAGCTTTTACCGATTGCATAAACAGCCATGGTTTAAACGAGGCGTAAGCTTTCGAAGCTGGTTACGCTATCTGGCCTACCAACGCGGCGGGGTGATTGCCGAAACGGACTTGCCTGATTTAGCTCAAGCGCCGCTACAGATAAAAATGAGCTTTACCCCAACCCGCCGCGGCTCGATACGATTTGCCGACAGCTACCTGGCTAAGCCGGATTTACTGGGCTTGTTTCGGCGATTAATCGTGCTTAACGCACAGCAAAGTTGTTTGGTGCTGCCTAAACATTATCCGATTAAACCGTTAACACTGACGGGAAAACGCAAATATCAGCCTGGCGGAGTGTCGTTGGCAAGTTCGATCGGTAATTCCAGCGAGTTTATGTCGCTACGGGATTACCAACGCGGCGACTCACTCAACAGCATACACTGGAAGAGTTTTGCCAAACACGGCAAACTGATTGTAAAAGAATATCAAGATGAGTATTTTGTCCGCCGCGCATTATTGCTGGATACCTGTATCGGCGATGCGGCGACTGAGCAATTTGAAGCGGCGGTGTCAGTTGCAGCATCAACTGCGATTAATCAGCACCAAAATGAAGCCTTGTTGGATTTAATGTTTGTCGGCTTGCAAACTTATTGTTTTACCACTGGCCGCGGTGTTGATCAGTTACCGCATTTACAGGAAATTCTGGCAGGAGTGCAATCTTGCTCCGAAGGCTCTTTTGTCCAATTGCAGCAAGCCGTATTATCCAGAGTCGGATTGTGCAGTAGCTTGGTTTGTGTGTTCATGCACTGGGATAAACCCAGACAAGATTTTATCAAACAATTGTCGGCTCACGATTTACCGGTAGCCGTCTATTTACTGCATGACGGCACATTGACTAGACAACAATGCGCTAATAGACCGGAACATTTCTATTTGCTGGATTATCATCACCTGGCCGAACAAATTGCCGCGTTATGAACAAAGACTTGCTGCTTTTAAGCTTCAGCTTGTTGTCATGGGGATGGTTATCGCAAACTTGGCCGGCAGCTTGGGCGCTGGTATTGGCCATCGTCACCAGTAAATACAGCACATGGCGTTGGCAAATAAACTCACACCAGTTTTACCGTTGCGGTGATTTATCTGTTCTACTGATGATACTACTGTTGGTCGATGTGTATATTTTACAACCTACCGACCAACCTATTTTTATTTTGCTAAAATGGCTGCCGGTCGTGTTCGCTCCTGCATTATTTGCCCAATTATTCAGCAGCCGTCAAAAACTGCCATTAGGCGCATTGTTTTATTCGCTACGCAAGCAGCCTGAAAAGACGGGAAAAACCGATTCTAAACTGCCTTATGTCGCACTTTATAACCGAGAGTCCGGCGTCATCCGACTCCTCAAAGAGATTGATTTTACACTGCCTTATGCGGGCTTGACCGTGCTAAGCGCAGGCGCCGCCAACGTGCAATCGACCGCTTATTTCATAACTGCTGTAACACTGTTTACCGGTATTCTCTGGTCGGTTCGCCCCAAACATAGTTCAGTTCCGATATGGTTACTCAGTATTGCTTTGGCAATAGCTGTAAGCCATTTCGGTCATCAGGGTTTAAATCGGTTACACGCATTAGTCGAAGAAAAATCCGTTGAATGGTTAAGTGAAAGTTATACCGATCCCTTTAAAAGCCAAACCTCTATCGGCGATGTCGGCAAATTAAAATTATCCGACAAAATCGAATTTCGCCTAAAAGCCGACAAGCCGATATTGCTGCATCAGGCCAGTTACGATATTTATTTGGGACACAATTGGATGGCTTCCAAGCGCTTGTTTAGCTCTAAAAACCCAGCTATCGACAACGGCAAGCTCAAACATCTGGAAATCCTGCAACAGTTTAATAAAGAAACGATATTGGCATTGCCGGACGGCACGGTAAAAATAACCGGACTGGGCGACGCTTATCTGCAATACACCGAATTGGGCGCGGTAAAAGCAATTCTATCGCCAAGATTTTCCCGTTACCACGTTTTTTATAGCAATCAAAGAACCGACGCGCCCGGCAAATACGACCTGCAAATCCCCAAACAACATCTCGACTGGCTACAGCAGTTTAGCGACGAGTTACAACTGTCTGAGCAACGCCCCGAAGCCATCGCCGCACGCATCAAAAGCAATTTTCAGCGTAACTTTTTTTACAGCCTTTATTTAGGGAAGGAAATGGATGCCGATCAGGCCCTAAGAGATTTTATGCTCAAGCGAAAGGCGGGGCATTGCGAATATTTTGCCGCTGCCACCGTGTTATTGCTGAGACAAGCAGGAGTTCCCGCACGCCTGGCCAACGGCTACTCCGTTGATGAATACGATGAGAGACTGGGTTTATATATTGTGCGCAGTCGTCATGCCCATGCTTGGGCGCTTGCCTATATAAACGGCGTGTGGCAAGCGGTCGATTCCACGCCCTCGCAATGGCTGGCAATGGAAACAAAACATGCCGGCCTATGGCAACCGCTGACCGACTGGTGGTCGAATTGCGTATTCCAGTTTAGACAATGGCAACTCCAACAAACCGATCGACAAAACGCCGAACTGGGATTATTCGCCGCCTTATTGCTGACGCTTTATTTACTGTGGCGGATTTACTCGGCCAAACGAAAACTCAGTCGAAAGGTACAACAAGAAACAACCGCATTTAAACCGGCTTATCAGGGGCTCGATTCCGAGTTTTACCTAATCGAACAAGGCTTGCAACAGACCGCTCAGGCGCGTCGAACTAACGAAAGCATTCAGCAATGGGTTCAACGCTTGCAGCTTCCGGCATTAATCCATCTGCATCAACTGCATTACCGATTACGTTTCGACCCTTTAGGGCTTCCTGCCGAACAAAGGCTACAATTGCAGCAACTAACAAGAGCATGGCTGGATGAGTTCAAAAGTCATTAACATCGTGCACAATGCAGATCTTAAGGAAAATACATTTTGATTAGACAACCGCAGCCTATATCACTCCCCGCCTTTACTGCTTATCGCCCCGTATCCTTGCCGCTATCTGGTTATTGCGTTTCAGTACGGATGCTATAGTGCTTAACATGAATACGATCACGCACCTGATCCAGCAATTTAGGAGGTGCATTTGTATCTTGCATAAAAAAGTTGCCATCAATAATGTAATTACCGTAGCATCCAGCCTAACAGATTTTCGAGGCGGCATTATACACCGCTATGCCTCGGTCATTTAGATTTAATATACACCTGAAAAGGTGTCTACTTAACGTCATGCAAATTAGTGTTCCGCAAAAGTTCCGATGAATTCTAAAAATAAATTACATGGCAACTTCAATGACATAATTGCAAAAAAAGCAGAATGGATTCTGTTAAATACGGCAAGCTCTACGTTTGACCCTAGAAAGGCGATCTGTGTGAATAGTCAGCGTATTGAATTTAGAACGACATGGTTTTCAAGATTATTTCTAGGTATTTTTGTCATCGTTGGAATAGGCGGGTTGTTAATTCATAAGGCTTATGTGTTTTTTATTTTCATGGGACTTATTGGATTATATTGGAGTTCATTTCCTATCGTATTTGATAAGAATAAAAACGTATTTAGAAAAGGCAGGCGTTTTAATCTATTTATGTTTATGGATTATATCGAAATATGCCTTTCAGAAATCTATGCAATACAGCTTATTGGGGGGCGTATTAGCAACAGTGAGGGCGGAGATTATAGAATCTATCAAATAAATTTAATTAACAAAGACTCAAAGCGTCTAAATGTCGTATATTTTTCTAATAAAGTCAAAGCAAAAGAAAGTGCGATAATGTTGAAAAAGTTCTTAAATGTTGAGCTTTGGGATGCAACGTAATATATGGCATAACGAATAAGGTTAGATTGTGTGAGCAACAACATTAGGGATCACACAACATTAGAGGTCAAGCCTTACAATTTACCCTAAAATGTCAAATGTAAGGCTTGACCCCGTGTTTTACGATGATGATTTTTTCCAGAAGAAAAATCTCATTTTAGAGCCGCTTGGAAATTAATGCACCAAAAATGTCAAATAGCATATTGTTTTATAACAATATTTTGTGGGGATACCTCAGGGCTTGACCCCGTGTTTTTCCAGGATAACCCATAATTTACAGATATTAATAATTCAGCATGACGTGTAAGTATTCTATTACGCATATTAACGTATTTACTACGCCGCCCAGTGTGTCTAATATCGTTTTTAGAATTCATCTTATTATCAATGGCTGATTCTTTTAGGCTGGTGTAGTCCTTGAAAACAATGTGCAGATGCAAGGATTTACACACGCTTGTTCCTGATCCGCAAACAACAAAAACCTTTCACGAGCAAAAAATTTTTAAGATGGGGCATTATGGACTCAAAGCGCGGTGAGCATTTGTGGATTTTCACTTCATTATATTTTTATCTCTTTTCTCGCTTGCTTCCCTCGACTTCTGATCGACAGCAGAGCAAGCTCATAACAAGCCAAGCTCAGACGATTCTAATTTTCCAGAACCGTATAATTAAAAAAGAACCGCCTTCTTGCGCCTCCAGACATGTTAATCGCCTCAAACCTATCTGCGGTCTTATGGCCGCCGTAGCTTTCGCGGTGTGTACACCGGCAAAAGCAACTTGTAATACGGTAAGCGGATATACCAGCAGCTTTAGCGGAACATATCAGATGGGTTATTATCCAGCGGGGACGAGTTTTCTTGTACTGTTAACTTACGGCAGCTTTAACACCAACACAAGCATCACGAGCATGACCACCTCTGGCGGAGGCGCCTTCTCAAAGTCTTGGGGATGCGTCGGCCTCAATGTTAGAGAGTATTATTACTATACAACGAGATTACCCAATGAAACCCGCACAAACTCATGGTCTAACGCATGGAGCGCAAGCGGTATGTTTCTCCCATATCCTCTATGGTACTCGCCCAAAAGTTTCGGGGCGCAAGACCCGAGTTGCTCAGTAAATATATGCGCTGGCAATCCAATCCATACCTCAACCGGCAACAAATATCAGGTTGAAACGGATTTTGTCACTGCACCGGACGCGCATATTGAGTTAATCCGCACTTATAACAGTCTGGACAAGCGTGCGGCTTCTTTGGGTATCAATTGGCGGCATACATATGAACGTTCTATTTTAAACGGCCCCGGCAGTAGTTTGGCGCAACTTTACCGTCCCGACGGACGTGTTGAAGATTTCTGGCTGCAAAGCGGCATCTGGGCTGCCGATCCGGATGTAACGAACACGCTGGCGCCTGTCATCATAAGTGGAGTGCAAACCGGATGGAAAGTGACTACATCAGATGACACGACCGAATATTACAACATGGCCGGGCAACTGAACTCGATGGTCACAAAGGCCGGATTAACGACGACACTCGCTTATAATGCGAATAGTCAATTGGCGACTGTCACGGGGCCGTTCGGCCATGTCTTGAGTTTTACGTATAACGCGAACGGGAACGTCTCCCAAATGACAACACCAGACGGCGGCGTCTACGCCTATGCGTATAACGCGACAAACAGTCTGACATCGGTGACCTATCCGGACATGAAAGTGCGCCAGTATGTCTATGAGAATACCGGCTATCCGAACGCGCTGACGGGCATTATCGACGAGAGCGGCAATCGTTACGCGACCTACGCCTATAACGCGCAGGGCCGCGCCGTGTCCTCGCAACATGCCGGCGGCGTGGATTTGACCACGATCACTTATAATGGTAGCGCCACGACGGTGACCGACGCACGAAACCATGCGTACACCTACACATTCACCAAGCAGTTCGGGATAACCAAACCGACGGGTTTAACGGGCGTGCCAACACCGGCGGTAGGAGGCAAGGCGTTCAGCTATGACGCGAACGGCTTCATCGCGAGCAAGACGGATTACAACAACAATCTCACCACCTATACACATGACGCGCGGGGGCTTGAAACCTCGCGCACCGAGGCTGTCGGCAAGCCGGAAGCGCGGACGATTGCCACGACATGGCACCCAACCTTTCACCTGCCGACGCAGATTGTGGAGTCGACACGCACGACGACGTTGAATTACGATGCCAACGGCACTCTTTTGACCAAGACGCTGTCGGCCGTGGATGCACCAAGCAAGACGTGGAATTATACTTATAACGCTTCCGGGCAAGTACTGACGGTTGACGGTCCACGCACGGATGTGAACGACATAACCGAGTACAGCTATGATGCTCAGGGCAATCTTTCGACCGTCACCAATCCGCTAGGGCATGTGACCCACGTTACCGTTTACGACGCGAATGGAAGACTTCTTTCCATGCAAGACCCGAACGGGCTTGTGACGAGCTTGACCTATGATCCACGCGGACGGCTGACTTCGAGGAGTGTGGGCGGTGAGACAACGACCTACGCTTATGATCCCGCCGGAAACTTGACCGGCGTGACGATGCCGGACAATGCGGCGCTGACCTATACCTACGACGCGGCACACCGTCTGACGGATATGTCCGATAGCCTTGGCAATCAAATTCATTACACGCTGGACGTCGTCGGCAACCGGACGCAGAAAAGTGTCTATGATCCCGCCAATACTCTGACGCGGACGCAGTCTTTTGCGTATGACCAAATCAACAACCTTGTGCAGATAATCGGGGCAGTGGGGCAGACGACCACTCTCGGACGCGACGCGAACGGCAATGTTACGAGCGTGACCGAT